>JBJMLZ010000107.1:0-17637 GCA_045805035.1 Bacteriovoracaceae bacterium | reverse complement strand
TTTTGCAATGATCTTTCTGAAGTCAGAGGTGGAGACGTCACTCACGAGTCCCTGAAAGCGCAAACCTTGTCCGCATTTTCCACAAACCGCTTCGCCTTTCAACGCGCGATCAGAATCCGCCTTATTGAGGGCATGACAATTTGAGCAAGCAGCGAAGGTATGTGCCATGATTAACCTTTGAGTGGGGCTTCCGTCACAAGCATCGTAATTCTGCCTGAAGACACGAGCTTTCCTTTCTGATTGGTGATGTTCACATCCCAGATCTGAGTTGTCTTTCCCAAGTGCACAGCGGTTGAGCGTGCAGTGAGAACATCACCGGGACGCGCGACGGAAATGTGATTGGCACTCACTGAGATCCCGAATGCGTTTTGTTTTTCCGGATCAAGCTGAGCGTAGGCGCTGAAACTCCCCACCGTCTCAAGAAGTACGAGACTCACTCCCCCATTCATAATTCCGCCCGGGCGAAGGTGACGATGATCGACAGTCAGCGTTGCGGTGACGGAGTTTTTTTCTACAGCAGTAATGTCGATGCCGAATGATTCAGGGAGCTGGCCCTTGATGAAATTATTTCGTGCAGTGGCAAGATCTATGCTCATAATTTTCCCTCTGGTTTTTCACTTAAAGCTTAGCACGATGACGGAACACAAAGACAAGCTTTTCATAGAGCTTTCAGGAGGAGAACTGATGGATCTTGAAACACCGATTATGCGACCCCTGGCCCTGGTTACCGGAGCATCAAGTGGCATAGGACTCGAGCTCGCAAAGCAATTTGCAGAACACGGATTTGATCTCCTGATCACAGCTCGCGACAGTGATCTCGAAGGTCCTCGTGAAATTCTCAATGAACTGGGTGCCGATGTTTCGATCTTCCACGCGGATCTCTCGCGAGGAGATGGAGTCGAAGCACTCTATAAAGAAATAAAAAAAATGAGTCGCCCGCTGGAAGCGGCCGCGATCAATGCCGGGTTTGGTTCCGGAGGTCCGTTCGTTGAAACCGATCTCCGAAATGAGCTTGAACTCATTCGCCTGAACTGCATGTCAGCGATTCACCTCACGAAACGCATCCTTCCCGAGATGATTAAAAATGGTTCGGGAAGAATTCTTTTCACTTCATCGATCAGTGCCATCACTCCGGTTCCCTTTGAAGCAGTCTATGCCGCTTCAAAAGCTTTCTTATTTTCATTCGCAGAATCATTGCGGAATGAATTGAAAGATACCGGTGTCTCCGTCACTGCGCTTCTGCCAGGACCGACGAACACGAATTTCTTCCGGCGAGCCGGACTTTCCGGCACGAAGGTCGGTGAGAAAATGAAATTTCAGAACACACCTGAAGAAGTCGCACGTCAGGGATTTGTTGCCCTCATGAAGGGCAAGGATCATGTGATGGGCGGAACAATGAAAACCAAAGTCGCAGGTGCTGCCTACAAGATTATACCTGAATGGGCGAAGGCCTATGTTCACCGGAATATGTCCGAACCAGGTTCGGCAGAGGAGAAGATGTCATGAGAAGGCCAACGATTCTTTGCTTTATTCTTCTGAGTTTCATTCTTCGCGCGTACGCGCGGGAATCCATCAAGCCCGGTGAAGAGTCCGGCATTCCGGAACGGGCGGACGTGGAAAAATCGATGAAGCAGGATGGGAAGAAGCCAGTAAAGTCTGATCAGAAGGAAACACGTCAGAACCAACAAACCACTGATCCCGTTTTCTACGACAGCACGACTTCTCCCAAAGAAATGGAAAAGAAGAAAGACGAGGATGATTTCTAGAATCCGTGCATGGAGTTGTCTGAGAAGCGCGAGATCCGTCTCACCTTGAGGCGGTTCTCGATAGTCTTGATCCCGTCGACTTCAGAAAGACATTTTTCGGTCACTCGTTTGGCGTGACGTCCGGAAACATCTCCTTCAATCGTCACCACTCCGTCTTCCACGTCAACTTCCACATTGTGAGCATCGAATTCTCCGTTCACGAGGAGGATTCGAAGGATCTGATCCCGGATAATATCGTCTGAATTTTTCCCAGTGTGCATGTGGCCTCCTAAAGAACCGGTGCGAGAAGGTTCGTCGCTCTTTCCAATACTTTCTTCGGAAGAGTTTTCTTCCGGAAAGATTCTTTGGTCAGGAGTTCGGAATCCCGGAGGTCTCTTTCAAGCATTTTCGTGAGAGAGTCAATAAACTTAGGGTCAGAACACACCGTTGTTATTTCAAAATTAATGTACATACTGCGGAAATCAAGGTTCGCTGAACCTACCACGCCTAAGAGATCATCCACCACCATCACTTTTTCGTGTAGAAATCCGTTTTTGTATTTGTAGATCTTTACTCCATAATCCATGAGTCTCTCATAATAAATGTCGGCAACACCCATGATGAGAAAATTATCGGAGTAACTCGGCACAAGAATGCGCACGTCGACTCCGTGAAGTGCCGCCATCGCGAGTGCATCCATGAGACTTTGCGGAGGAACGATATAGGGATTGGCGATCCACAAACGTTTTCTTGCCAGCTCAATCAGCGCCATATGGTGAAGAAGGCAGAATGGTTTTTCTTCGATAGGCCCTGAGCTGAAAATGAGAACGTTCGCTTCTCCTTCCGATGGGCCATGCTTCCACTCAACATCGGGTGCACTTCCCTGCGAGCCCTGCCAATCAAAACAGAACGCCGTTTGTGCCGGAATAAGCGCTGGCCCTTCGATTCTCACGTTGGTGTCTCGCCAATGGCCGATGTTGGGATATTTTCCGACGTAATCATCACCGATGTTGATACCGCCGAAGAATCCGCACTTGCCGTCGATCACCAGGATCTTCCGGTGATTGCGGAATTGAAGATGCCACTTGTTTCTCGTGAAAGGTTTAAAGAGGCCGAGATGAACTCCCGCTTCCCGCATTTCCTCGAGTAGATTTTTATCCATCTTGATCAGGACTTTTTCATAGAGAACGTAGACCTTCACGCCTTCTCTCGCCTTTCTCATCAGAATGTCGGCGAACTTCCTTCCGGTTTCATCGGTGCGGAAGATGAACACCTGGAGCAAAATATATTCTTTGGCATTCTCCAGATCTCTAAACATTGCCGGGTAAATTTCGTCGGCATCAATCAGAAGATCGATGCTATTTCTTCCCGTGAAATAAAATCCGGTGTGCTGGAGAAATTTTTCAAATTCACCGAGCGGTTCGTGACGGTGCTTGACCACATCGTACTTTGGAAACTCTGGAGGTCTCACGTTGTTTTCTTCATGATATCGGCGCCGCCCGAATACAACGAAGAGCGGAATACCGAGATAGGGAAAGCCCACGAGTCCCACGAACCACGCCAACGCTCCCTGCGGAGTCCGCGACTGAAAGAGCGCATTGAGTGCCAGATATAGTCCCAGTAGATGCGCGCAGATCGCGATGGTATCATTCATGCGCTAATCTCCGCGTGTGATGTTTCGTGACATACCTCACAATAGGTGGAAGTAGTCCGAGCACACAGAGCGCCAGTACGATTTCCCAGGAAAGAATTTCGCCAATCGAATGAATCGATGAAAGTTTTTTTCCGGCGAGGATGTAGACAAAAGTTCCCGGCAGCATTCCCAGACACGTGACCCACGCAAAATGAAAGAGACTCATATCCGTAAGCCCCATGACAACATTGATCACCACATAAGGTGAAACCGGAATCATCCGCAGAGTGAAGAGATACGGAATCCCTTCAGCTTTCACCCGCTGATTCATCCTCTGGAACTGCCGCTGGAATTTTTTCCGGAAGTAATCACGGAAGAGATAGCGTGACATGAGAAAAGCAATACTCGCACCAAGCGTGGTGGAAAACATCACCCAAAAAGTTCCCAATGGGATTCCGAAAATGGCACCGGAAAGAAGAGTGAGAACAATCGAACCCGGAATCGACAGACTCGTCATGAATAGATAAAGCCCGACGAAAGCCAATGTCACCAGCACCGGCGATTCATGGAGCGCTTCCCGCACACGAAGAAGATTTTCCTGGATGTAGCCGAGCGAGAGGTAATGCTTCCCACCTAGCAGGTAAAAACCTGCAATGGCACCCACGATCATCATGAACAGCGCGGGCCGCGCCCAGGATCTCTTTTCCAATGAAAATTTACTCCAGTGCTTCCACCTGAAAGAAAGGTCGTTTGTAGAACTTGAGATTCTTCGAAGACGTATGACGATAATTCAACTTAAACCACGGCTTCTTGAACACACGAAGATCAGGATGAAGCTCCGAATTTTCGTCGCCAAAATCGAGTTGAAGGTAGGAATCATCCATGTCATAAGGCCAAAGAGGCTCGGTCCATTCTGTCGTAAAACTAGTCAGCTGAAACTCTCTCGACATAAACCCTCCTGTTTGAACAACTCGCGAACGCAAGGAAGACTGGCCCTAGAGTATGACCCGTAAGAAAAGAAAGAAAATGAAATTTGCCTCGAGATTTCGCGCTCACCTGAGCGACATGCGTTGGGGCATTTTTCTTCAGAGCGAAATTATTGGTCTTTAAGTTTAGAGAAGAATTTTCACAGACTTTGCCAGAGGAACTGGAGTGGCACGGGCATTGCTTTGATTAGGCATAGAGCAGGAGGGTGGGATTCCCCTACTACATCTTACATTTCACCGAGACACAGAATTAACCACTTTGTGCCTTTCATAAAATTCCCACCACGACATTTCAATGTCCCACTCTCCTCAAGGTTTTTACGCATCCAAAACCGATTTTAAATCACTCAAAATATCGTCTGTATGCTCAAGGCCCACCGAGAGTCTGAGTGAATGTGGATTGATTCCCATCGGCTTCGCCTCTTCCGGGGAAAGATCATCTCCAAAAAACTGCAACGTCGGACAAATAAGTGACTCGCTTGATCCCACGCTCGCAGTGAACTGGAGAAGCTTCAGGCGGTGGCAGAACGAAAGCGCATCACCTATTGAAGGATCAATCTCAAACGCGAGAATTCCCCCCATGGAACTCATCTGTGCGTGAGCAAGCTCATAACCGGGATGAGACTTGAGGCCCGGATAATAAACTTTTTTCACCCGCGGATGCTTCTCAAGAAACTCTGCGATGACTTGCGCCGATTTCGCCGCACGCTCATACCGGAGATGATACGTTTTGAGTCCGCGCTGAATGAGAAACGCGGCATGCGGATCAAGAGTGGCGCCTAGATTAATCGTCATCTGACGAATTTCGTGAATGAGAGATTTTTTTCCGGCAATGGATCCGGCGATCACGTCACCGTGGCCATTGGCGTACTTCGTGAGACTCTGAATGAAGACGTCGATACCAAAATCCCGGTGCTGATGTGGCCCGCCAAAAGTAGCGTCCATCATCACGACCACATTATGTTTCTTAGCGACTCCGACAATCTTCTTGATGTCCGCGATATCGAGATGAGGATTCGTGGGACTTTCAAAGTAAATGATCTTCGTGTCCGTCTTGATTGCTTTCTCAAGCTCATCCAGCCTGGAAAGAGTCAGAGTTGTCGAGTCCATGCCGAAGCGCTTGAGTGTCGTGCGGATGAAAATTCTTCCCGGCCGATAGCTCTCGCGGAAAGTGATCATGTGGTCGCCGGCCTTCATGAGTCCGAGGATTGCGCCGGTGATCGCGGCCATTCCGCTTCCTACCACAATGCAGTCTTCCGTCTTCTGTAGTTCAGACAAAGTGACCTCAAGCTCGCGCAAAGTTGGATTCGAAACACGTGTGTAGAAAAATTGCGTGTTCATCGGCGCAGTCTCGCCAATCACAAATTTCGCCGTCTGATAAATCGGAGAAACGATCGCGCGGTTTCCTTCGGGTATAGTGATTTCAGGAGCGTGATTGAGCTTCGTGGTCTCGTGAAGGCCGTTTCGGTCAGACATAGTTACCTCTTTCATTCCATCTTAGAAGACTTCGTGACGAGATACAAGGCATCATACTGGTTCTCGTAGGCCTCGCGCTCAAAGCTGATGTTCCGGTAGGCCTCATTGTGTGAAAGCCCGTCCCATCTGCCGAGAAAATATTCTTTCAGGTAAAGAAAATAAAAGCGGAAGACGCCGATCCGCTTGATCTGATCGAAATGAATCGCCTCGTGGTTTCTCACGTGCGCGGGCGGCTCCGGATCAGAAAAGATCACAAGCGGCCACAGCACAATTCCATTGATGCCAAACCACTTCAGCGGCCGGAAGTTTCTGAGTTCCACTAATCAGCTCATTCTTTTTTCGTGAAAATAATGATCGATCGCGAGGCCTTGCCGAGACCTTTTTTCTTCTCACCGGTCTCAGGAATTCCCGCTTCATCGAGCGACTTCTGAATTCTATCGGTTTCAGTCGGAATAACTTTATTGAGTCCGCCCGGCCGTTCCGCCATGCTGATGCGATCGACGTCAATCTTCCTGTCCTGATACTGAATGAAGGCAGCAAGATTATCCATCCTTCTCTGCGCGAGCTCGACCTCGTCATCAGAGAGCTTTTCTTTTTTATCCGAAGGCATTTCACTGTCTGCCCAGGTGATGAGCTTTACTACATCTATCGAATGCTGTTTCTTCGCACTCTTAAAAGTGGCCGCGAGCGATTTTTTTGCTTCCGGAGAGAGTGCTGCCGAACCTTTTTTGAATCTCACTTCGGTTACGAAGTTGGATTCCATTTCATTGGCGAGCTGACGGGCATCGAAGCTCGTCCCGCTGGGATGTTCTTCACTCCCGACGATTTTCGGAGTTTTCGGAGGAGACGCCTTTCCCGGATCCTTCGCTTTTTTCGTCGAACATCCGGTTCCGGTGAGTAGTGTCACCAGGATGAGAGCTGAGAGCGCTTTCATTTTTTCTCCTTCTTTTCCTCTTTCTTCTTGTTATCGTGATCGGTTTCCTTCGCCTCTTTCTTCGCTTCCTGCGCCTGGATGTGGAGATTTGCATCCACGCCAGGTGAGAGCTCCTGATCAAAGCCGTGCTTGATCACATTACTGATCGCCTTACTCTTATCGACGGAGAAATTTTTCCCGTCATAATGAAACGGAACTTTGGTGGCGATCGTTTTGTCCCGATGGGCCTCCATGATCCAGTTCCCGATGGCGCCTGCCACTTCAACGAGCCACTGTTTGGTATTTTTAAAGTGTTCCTTGGACTTGATGAAATCCAGGTTAGTCAGAAACGGTTTCACGTAGCCCTGAATCTTTCCGTCCTCTGATTTTGCCTCCGAATAAAGGTCGAAAGTTCCCTTGGTGAAGGTCAGCGGAACTTTCTTATAAAGAAAACGATTCATGTCTTTGAGTTTAAAACCCTGCATCTGGAAATCCACATCCCACGCCAGTGGATCAGCTTTCAGAACCGTACTTCCTATTGCTTTGAAATTGGAATGTCCGCTTCCCAGACCTTCCACATGGAAAAAGGATCGCGGATTGTCGGAACTCGCGAAGAGATTCGTGATTCTTCCTTTGATATCAGACAAAGTAAAAGGGCCTTCGTTGGTGTACGCCTTGTTACTGGAAAGAAGAATGTCGACGTTTTTCCAGTCAACCCGGGAGATCCTGATCGGAGGTTGCTTCTTCGGCTCATCTTTTTTTTCCGGTGGCATCGCCCGCTTCAGGACCTCAGGAAGATGTTCGTTCACTCTCAGGACCACGCCGTCAATCGCGGCATCTGCCATGAGATTACCCTTGATGATTTCCCGCCAGGCAAGTGAGACATCCGCATTTTTTAGTTCCAGGAAATTCTTTTCCGCTTTCTTCACTTTCATGGTGAGGTTGTTGAGACCAACCTTCCCCCGGAAGATCGCAAGGTCAATGTCGGCCACATGGCCGGTGATTTCCGGCGAAAACGTCTCGAGCTTTTTATTAATCTGACCAAGAAGAACCGGCTCAAGAACAATCCTCACTGCCACGAGGACAAGCACGATCACGAGCGGGATAACGAACTTTTTCTTCTTATAAATCTTCATGAGCACTCACTTATTTTCAAAATAATAAACCGTAAAGAGACCATCCTTGTCTTCCCAATAACGACGAAGAGTGAGGCCCGCTTTCCGGCCAAGCTCCGTGAATTCTTCAACGGAATATTTGTAAGAGTTTTCAGTGTGAATAGTTTCCCCTTCATGGAACCGGAACACCGTCTGGTTCACGCGCACAAGTTGTGGGAGGCAACTGATAAGGTGCATTTCGATTCTTCCCGCTTCCTCATTCCAGATCGCTTCGTGACGGAAGTTATCCACCATGAAGGCCGCATTCACTTCGCGATTCAGGCGATGAAGAAGATTGAGATTGAAATCAGCAGTCACTCCTTCGGGATCGTTGTAAGCGAGCCGCAGTTTCTCCGGATCTTTTTTCCGGTCCACACCAATGAGAATGCCGCCACCCGGCCCGGTGACCTTAGTCGTCGCGCGCAGGAAATCCTTTGCTTCATCCGGATGAAGATTACCAATCGTAGACCCGGGAAAAAAGATCACTTTTTTTCCACTGTCTTGTTTAACCGACAAGGGAAGCACCATCTCCTGTGTGAAGTCCGCGCAGATAGGAAAGAGTTCAAGGTCAGAGTACTCATCCAGAAGCTCACGACAAGTCCGCAGAAGAATCTCGCGCGAGATCTCAATCGGAACAAAACGTTTTCTTCCTTTCATGTGACTTAACAGGATCCGCACTTTCTCCGCGGCACCACTTCCCGGTTCGATGATGATCGGATCCTCACCCATGAGCGCTAGCATCTCCTGCGCGTTCTCCCTGAGGATTTTCTTCTCCGTTCTCGTCGGATAGTAGGAAGGAAGGAGGCAGATGTCCTCGAAGATCTCCGAGCCGCGCTTATCGTAAAGAAGCTTCGCCGGAAGCGTCTTTTGCGGCAGAGAGAGTCCCATGATCACTTCCGTGAGAATGCTTTTTGCCCGCGGGCCGTGATCGATAAAAGCAAGGGTTTGTTCTTCTGTTTCCATCATGTGAGATCCTTGGCGAGGCGCACGCCTGAGTATTGCCACCGATTGTGTGGATAATAAAAATTTCTGTAAGTAGCTCGATAGTGAGTAAGAGGAGTTACACAAGATCCTCCCCGGAGCACCATCTGGTTCACCATGAATTTTCCGTTGTACTCCGCAAGCTCTCCTCCATAGGCCTCGTAGCGCGGATAAGGGAGATAGGCACTTTGTGTCCATTCCCAGACCGTGCCATGAATCCCCGCAAACATATGTCCTTCCTCCGGAGAGAAAGCTTCAAAAGTTCCTTCTTCTAAAAATTGCCCGAAGAGTGCGGTCCTGGAGGCCGCCGCTTCCCATTCAAATTCCGTCGGCAAGCGGGCCCCGCGGAATCTCGCATAAGCATCCGCTTCGTAATACGAAAGATGACAAGCGGGTGCGCGCAGATCCAGCGGCACCATCCCCCAGAGAGTGAAGGTCCACCACTCTCCATCGCGTTCTTCCCAATAGAGAGGATGCTGCCAGTTTTCCTTCCGCACGAGATCCCAACCGTCAGACAGCCAGAAGCGCGCGGACTGATAGCCACCTTCGCGGACAAACTCGAGAAATTCGCCGTTCGTAACCGGGTGACTCATGAGCATGAAGCTGTCGATCCACCTCATGTGCGAATCGCTTTCATTATCGTAGTGGAATTTTTCCTCTCCCAGCGGAACTCCCATGCGAATGAGTCCGGAAGGTACGTTCAACCACGCCGGAGTCGTGAGTTCATGCGCGGAAGAGAGAACGCGGGATTTGTAACGAGGACGTATGGGGTTAGCGAAAAAGTTTCTCTTGATATCCATCAGGAGAAGTTCCTGGTGCTGTTCTTCGTGATTCGTTCCGATGTCCACGATTTTTTTTATGTCCGCGAAGTCATCAACGGTGATGTTCTCCAGACAATCCACCATGCGCGCTCGGATTTCTTCGCGCCACTCACGGATCTCCTCCACTCCCGGCCGTGCGATCGACGCGCGCTCGGTCTTCGGTATATGAACTCCCACTCCCTTGTAGTAGGAGTTGAAAACAAAATCGAGCTCCGGAGAAACTTCGTAATGAGTGAAACGTTCGAGGACAAACTTCGCGAAGAACCACGTCGTGTGACCGAGGTGCCACTTCGGCGGAGAAGTGTCGGCGGTCACGGAAAGGAGGCAATCTTCCGGCGTGAGTGGCCGGCACAGTTCATCCGTGCGTTCCTGTGTCTGAAGAAAACGTTCTTTCAGCGAGGCAAGCTCGCGCGTAAGATCAAGCACGTCCATCATTGCTCCGGAAGCTCAGAGATCGCAGGCCCCTCAATCGGAGTTCCGTGCGTGTTAAAACGTGACCCATGGACCGGACAGTCCCAGGTTTTTTCTATGTCATTCCAGTGAACAATCCCACCGAGGTGAGTGCAGACGGCGGACTTTCTTTCGAAGTTGTCTCCCTGCTCGTGATACACACAGGTCTTCGAGAGTCCGCTTCGCATGAGGCAACCATGATCTTCCGGAATTTCTTCTTCACTTGCGACTTCACCAGGCGTGAACCAGTCGGAGTACTGCATGGCCTCGTTGGCGGTCTCTTTCACCATCTCCAACATGTTCCGGATCGGAGGACGTTTCGGATCATAGATATCCGCAATCGGATGATGACCTTTCTCAATGAGCGCAGGAATGATCTGGCTTGCGATCACTGCACTCGTCATCCCGCTGCCGGAGTATCCGGTAGCGATATAAATATTTCTGTCGGTGCCGGGATTTTTTCCGATGTACCCGATGGTATCTGCCGGCTCAAAGACCTGGCCCGACCATCGGTCGGTCACCTCACCGACGCAGTCGAAGTTCTCTCTCGTCCATTTTTCGAGAGCGGCAAACGGATCATGCTTCGGTGACTGACCCACACGATGATCTTCGCCACCCACGATGAGTTTATTCTCGTATACCCGGATGTAGTGATAAGGATCTTCCGTGTCCCAGAGGAGAACGTTTTCCACTTCCCGGGTGAGCGCGAACGTCACTGCGTATGTGCGGAAGGCAAATTGTTTCGTGTGAATGTGAAAGCGCGTATTGATCGGACTGTCGGTGGCAACGACCACGTAATCGGCTTCAATATCTTTTCCATGCTCCGTACGAACGAGTGCCAGATCAGGTGTCGGACTCTCGATCTCCGTCACACGTGTGTTCTCATGAATCGTCACTCCAAGATCCACCAGCGTGTTCAGGAGACCCTTCATGTATTTCAGAGGATGAAACTGCGCCTGTGATCGGAAACGAAGTCCCGCGATTTTTTTTGCCAGAAGCGGAGTATGAAGAACCGGCTCGAGAAGCATTCCCGATTTTCTTGCCGCTTCATGCTCGCGATGGATGAAATCAGTGTGCACATTCTCTCCGAGAAAGAGATAGCCATCCACACGTTTGAAGTCGCAGTGAATTTCTTCCTGAAGAGCGATGTTCTCGATGATGTCGATCGCATTCCGGTGGGCCTCGAGAAATTTCCTGACTGTCACTAAGTCATGCATCTTGAGAAGAGTGGTGAACTCTTCTTCAAGCTGACAGGAAAGATGCGCAGTCGTGCGCCCGCTCTGTCCGGAACCAAGTCGGAAAGCTTCAAGGAGAACAACTTTTTTCCCGCGCTTGGCGAGCTCATAGGCAATGGAGACGCCCGAGAGTCCTCCACCGATCACGCACACTTCAGTGCGGGTATCTTCCTTGATCTCAGAAAAAACGGGGAGACTCACGGTCTCCCACACAGAATCTGTTCTGTCCTTTATACTCATATGCGGTTCTCGAAGTTTTGTCTTCTATCCTGGTCGACGGCCGGACTGATATCAGATTCTCCGAGCTGCGCCTTGGAAAGATCAGACGGTGAATTGGCAGAATCGAAAGTGTCCATCGAAGCGATGGTGCCTTCACCGAGCGCACCTTTTTTCACCGCACGTCTCTGGACGTCGATGATCGAACGGTCGGCCTCAAGATGACTTCTCTTCCACGCAAAAGCAGCAAGAAGAAAAGCGGCAGAAAAAATAATATGCATCGAATGGTCCATGGTTCCGAACTCAAGCACGTTCGGAATCACACGCAGAAGATTCTGATCGGCGGCCATGTGACCGACTCCCGGATAACCAGGCTGGCCGATAACAAAACCCGCGATACCGAGAATGCCGTACACGACACCGAAGGCCACTGCGAAGTTGTAGGCCTTGCGGGAATTATCCGAATAACCAAATGACAAAGCGAGCGCACCGGTCACGAGGTGAATCAGGTTGTGCGCCATCGACAAATGCATCCGCATGAGACCAGGTAACGCAATTCCTGCGATACCCATGAGAACAAAAAAGATACCCATCACGATGCACACTTTCTGTATGCTTGAGCGTGTGGCAAACGCAGGCCGCGCATGCGGGTGCGAATTCATGAGAGTTGCCATAAAAACACTCCTTGTTTCATCCGCTCTAAAAAAAGCAAGTGAGAGGCCAATAATCGCGACTGAAAAACCCCTGATCTTCGAGGGGAAACATGGCCCTGTGGTGTAATGCCCCGGATTCCGTCAAGGCACCTTTCCCGACACCGTGACTCGGACTTTCTTTTGTAAACAAATCAATTTTGCTTTCCGATAGAGCAGACAGGAGAAATCTATGCGCACGCTTTTTATGCTCGTTGTATTCCTGTCCATGTGGTCCTGCGTTCAGGACGAAGGCAAAGTGGGAAGCAGCAATGTGAGTGGTGGAACAACTGGTTCAACCAGCGGCGGCACTTCCGGCGGAACGTCAGGCGGCACGACCGGTGGATCTTCGGGGTCTAACGAAGACCCACTCTATGTTTATCAGTGGCACCTGAATAACACTGCCCAGGACGTGGGAAGTTACAAGAACACGGGTCTGGCGATCGATACCACTCCCACTAACAACGTTGATATCAACGCCAAGGAAGCTCACGATGCTGGTTTCACTGGTGTCGGTGTCCGCATTGCGGTTTCCGATTCCGGTGTTGATTACACTCACACTGATCTTGATGGAAATTTTCTCGCGGATGAGATGAGAAACTACGCTCCTCTGGATCCCGCACGCGGGGATGATGCCAACGCTGATGCGTATCCTTCCGGTACGGGCGAAAACGGTCACGGAACTGCGGTCTCGGGAATCATCGCTGCGGAAGGATGGAACGGAGAAGGCGGCCGCGGTGTCGCACCTTCCGCAACTTTCACCGGATTCAAATTCATCCTTGGAGACAATGTTCTTGATCACTCAGCTTCACAGCTCGTGAAAAACATTCACCAGACCACGGGTAACTTCGACATTTTTAACTACAGTTACGGTTACAACGAAACATTCTTCCTGGATGACTTTGACGACATGAGAGACGCTTACGTCGATGGTGTCGCTAACGGAAGAAGTGGCAAGGGCTCCATCTATGTTCAGGCGGCGGGCAACTCTTTCGCGGAAGAGGCGATCTTTCCGACGACTGCATTCCCCTTCGCTTTCGGAAACACGAATGCCGTGGCCTCACTCTCGTTTCCACAAGTCACAGTTGTCGCCGCGATCAGTGCGAACGGTTTGAAATCGAGCTACTCCACTTCGGGTTCAGGTATCTGGGTGAGCGGACTTGGCGGTGAAGGCATGACCGATCCGGGAACCGGAACAACTGAATACGTTCCTGCGATCTTCACGACCGACATCAAAGGTTGCAGCTCTGGTTTCAGCTACCGCGCCTTCGTTTACCAAATAAAGAACGCGTTCAACTACGGTTACGATGCCCTCAATGATTTGTGTGACTATACCAACATCATGAACGGAACATCTTCCGCAACTCCGATGGTTTCCGGAGTGATTGCACTCATGCTCGACGCCAATCCCAATCTCACCTGGCGTGACGTGAAGTACATTCTCGCCAACACCTCACGCATGGTCGATTTCGTTGATCCGTTCCCTCTCACGGTTTACGGCGCGCTTCCGCATCCACTTGGAACCAACTACGGTGCCTACGTGTACGATTATAAGTGGGTACAGAATGCGGCGGGAAAATGGTTCTCAAACTGGTACGGCTTCGGACTTGTGGATGCTGAAGCTGCAGTGACTGCAGCGGCGACCTGGGTGGCGGCACCACTCGGGCCTCTCGGAGTTTACGATAAAACCGAAAACGGCGCCGGCGTGTGGGACTACTATCAGGATCTCTCAGGCGCACCCGTTGTCATCCCGGAAGACATCACCACACCTGCAACTTCTGCAAGTGCAGTCGTGAGAAGTCTTACCGTCGAATCCGTTCAAGTGCGACTCACGACTGATCATCCGAACCCGGAGCAGCTCGCAGTTCATCTTGTGAGTCCATCCGGAACTGAATCGCGACTCGTTCTCGTCGATTCCGGAATCATTTCTTCCGGAAGTACAGATTACTATTTCATGTCCAACGCTTTCCTTGATGAAGACTCAGGTGGGGCCTGGACAATCAAAGTTTACGATCCCGCTGACATTGCTGCCGAAGATAGTAATAACGACGGTGATACCGTTGACCCAACGGATTTCTACGTCGCCGACCAGGGCAGCATCACCGGCTGGGGCATTAACATTCACGGACACTGATGAAGAATAATTGGTTTCGCTATCTCCATCTCTTTCTTATCACGAGTTCACTCGGGCTGATTCTCACTGCGTTTACTCCTGAAAAACAAGACGGGGCCGTGAATCGCGGGCCCACTTCGCTCCCGAAACCTCCGAAAAAAATTCATCCGCAAATTCAGCGACAGATTCCCGACCGGCCTGTCGTGAAAACAAACCGCGCTCCCGCTTCGGTTCCCGCTTACAATCGCTTCGAACTTGATCGCATGGTGAAACCGAGCTTTGATTTCAAATTGAGTCCGGGCCACGTTCTCGCCGAAAACATCAGCGCCATCCGCCTCTCCGACTGGAAACCAGGCATGCCGAAACTTATTTCTGACGATGGTGTTTACGGTTACTATCAGACGAATGGATCTAAACCTTCGATCCCGGTCGCCTACAATCCCACGATGAAAAAACTCGCGCCGATTTCTTCCGTCGTACACATCAAAAATGTGGATGAAGCGACAAGGGAGCGTTTGAAGCAGTCGGGATTTCAGGAATATTATTATTTTAAAAATATCCAGCGCCTCTCACTGAAAAGCTCTCCAGGGGACGTCGTTCGCCTCTATCAGGAGCTCGAAAAGCAGGGGCTCGCCGTCAAATTAGAGGTCATTAAGGACCCGCCGACCAATTGATTTATGCGGGGCACATCCCCTTCATTTCCTCGACAGATTGCCCGTTTTTCCCGACAATAATCCCACAATCCTCAAGAACGTTTTCCCGGAGATTCCTATGCAAAAAATCAAAGTAGCTAATCCCGTTGTCGAACTCGACGGCGATGAGATGACCAGAATCATCTGGTCCTTCATTAAAGACAAACTCATTACTCCTTACCTCGACGTTGATATCAAGTACTACGATCTCGGCATGGAAAATCGTGACAAGACTGACGACAAAGTAACCATTGAAGCTGCGGAAGCGATCAAGAAGTACAACGTCGGCATCAAGTGCGCGACGATCACTCCGGATGAAAAACGCGTAGAAGAATTTCACCTGAAACAAATGTGGAAGTCTCCCAACGGCACGATCAGAAACATCCTCGACGGAACTGTTTTCCGCGAGCCGATCATCATCAAGAATATCCCTCGCCTCGTTCCGGGCTGGACTCAACCGATTGTGATCGGTCGTCACGCTTTCGGTGACCAGTACCGCGCGACCGATACTGTGATCAAAGGTAAAGGAACTCTCAAAATGAGTTTCACGGATGAGTCTGGAAAAACTCAGGAGTGGGAAGTGTACAACTTCAAGGGCGACGGTGTGGCGCTTTGTATGTACAACACGGATGAGTCGATCAAGGGCTTTGCTTACTCGTGCTTCAACATGGCACTCGTGAAAGGCTGGCCGCTCTATCTCTCAACTAAGAACACGATTCTCAAAAAATACGACGGACGCTTCAAGGACATCTTCCAGGACATCTACGAAAAAGAATACAAGAAGAAGTTCGAAGCAAAAGGCATCGTGTATGAACACCGCCTGATCGATGACATGGTTGCTGCTTGTATGAAGTGGAACGGTGGATTCGTGTGGGCCTGTAAAAACTACGACGGTGACGTTCAGTCTGACACCGTTGCTCAGGGCTTCGGCTCTCTCGGTCTCATGACTTCAGTGCTCATGACTCCGGATGGGAAAACCATTGAAGCAGAAGCTGCTCACGGAACTGTGACCCGTCACTATCGCCTTCACCAGCAAGGCAAACCAACTTCAACCAACCCGATGGCATCGATCTTCGCGTGGACACGTGGTCTTCACCATCGCGGAAAACTTGATGGCAACACTGACCTTCAGCGTTTCTGCGAAACACTTGAAGACGTTTGTATCAAGACGGTGGAAGACGGAAAGATGACGAAGGATCTCGCTGCTACAATTCACGGGGAGAAAGTCTCTGCAGACAAGTATCTCACGACCGAGCAGTTCCTCGAGGCGATCAATCAGAATCTCCAGAAACGACTTACAAAATAAGGAAGGGCCGCAAGGCCCTTTTTTTTGATGCCACCGTTCCTGAAATATTTTTCCAAGCAGACTACTTACGGAGCCATTGACCTGGGATCAAATGCCATGCGCGCGCTGATCGCACGCCGGCACGGGAACGATCTCACCGTGATCAAAAGTTTCCGCACTCCCCTTCGCCTGGGAGAAGATGTTTTTAACGGCGGCTTTATCTCCGATGGGAAGCTCGAAGAAACTGAAAACGCCTTCATTGAACTCTTTCATGCTTTCGCCGCTTACGGCGTGACCGAAGTCCGTGCAATGGCGACTTCCGCGATGAGAGACGCCATGAACGGCCCGATTCTCGCCGAACGCGTGATGAAGAGCACCGGAATTGAAATTGAAGTCATCCGCGGAAAGGAAGAAGCGCGCCTCATTCACATGGCGGTGAATTCGCAGCTCGATTTCCGCGACAACGATGTTCTTCTCATGGATATCGGGGGCGGCTCAACGGAACTCACGTTGATCAGGAAAGGCAACATCGTCGGCGTGAAGAGCTTTAACGTCGGCACCGTCCGCCTTCTCCACTACAAAGACCAGATCCAGCTAGAGAAGAAAATCAACTTTGAGCTTGAGCGCATGCTCGGATTTATCCGCGAACACTTCGGGAAAAGAAAACCGGATTTCTTCGTCGGCACCGGCGGAAACCTCCGCCGGATCGGAAAAATCAGAAAGAAGACACTGGGGAAACCGACGTCGCAGCTGGCGACCTTCTCCGAGATCAGTCACATGGAAGAAATCATTCTTTCGATGTCTTATATCGATCGCATTCGAGGCCTCGAGCTTTCAGATAACCAGGCGGATGTGATTCTTCCCGCGACGATGCTCACGCAGAAACTCATGCACAAGTTAAAGCTCTCCGAGATTCTTCTTCCGAAAGTCGGCCTCAAGGAAGGAATTCTTCTCTCTATGCAGGAAGATCCTCCGAAGAGATTCAATCTTCTCGATTGATCGCTCTTTTTGCCAACCACGAATGCGGATCATCCGGAATCCAGCTACTCTTCTGAATTGTTAATGTCATCCTTCTTCTCTTCGCAAAATTTCTCACGAGCTCCAGACCATTTTTTAGACTGAGAACTGACGAGTAATCATCAATGGTTGAACATGTGCCCCTTTCATGTTTTTGCTGATTAAAGAGGACATAGTTGATGGCGTTTCGGGTTTCATGCAACCCTTTCAGCACGTGAAGATGATACCGCT
>JBJMLZ010000106.1:0-13157 GCA_045805035.1 Bacteriovoracaceae bacterium | reverse complement strand
TTCAATCACTTTCGGGTCGATCTTCGGAACAAGTCCCTGTGGCTCAACCTGAAGCTTCCAGTCTTTGGCAAAGTAGGTTTTCAGAGCACTGAGATTACCCTGATAAATTTTCTTCACGACATCACTTTCAGCGGTAAGGCCGAAATAGGAAAGAATCGATTTCGAGAGAGTTGGAAGATACGGCGTAAAGAACGTTCCGATTACCAGAACGTATGCAGCAGAGATCGCGATCGTTTCCTTCGCCTTCTCCGGATCCGTCTTGAATTCTGTCCACGGAGCTCTTTCGGTGATGAACTGATTCACCTTAGAGCCGAGGCCCATCAGATGTTCCTGGCCGCGCTTGATCTGATAAGAATCAAGCAACTCGTGATATTCCTTGATGAACGTTTCCACTTCCTTGATGTGCTCACCAAAGAACGGCGTGAATTTGTCAGCGCTAATTCCCTCAGGAAATTTGGAGGCCGAGAATTTCATCGCGCGGTTAATGAAGTTGCCGATGTTGTTTGCGAGCTCAGAGTTGATCTTGAGTTCAAGACCTTTCCAGGTAAAGCTTGAGTCCGCAGTCTCAGGGATGAGCGAAGTGAGATAAAATCTCAAGGCATCTGATCCGAAAGTTTGAATGGCCTCTTCGGAATCCACATACCAACCTTTGGATTTCGAGAACTGTTTCCCTTCAAGGTTCACATATTGATTGGCAGGTAGTTCTGAAACTGGATTCACAAATCCAGTGCCCAGACACATCACTGGGAAGATGATCGAGTGGAAGATAATATTATCTTTCCCGATGAAGTTCACGATGGTGACGTCTTTATTGCCCCACCAGTCCTTCACGTAGTCCTCGCCTTTCCCTTTCAGATATTCTTTCGTGTTCGAGACATATCCAATCGGAGCATCAAACCATACGTAAATTTTCTTTCCTTTCGCTTCAGAAAGGGGAACATCAATTCCCCAATCCAGGTCACGAGTGATGGCGCGATCAACGAGATTTTCTTTTGTGAGTGACTCTACGAATGGAACAACGTTTTTTCTCCACGTAGATTTTTTCGAATCAAACCATTTCTGCCATTGTGGATAGACTTTCGAAAGCATGAGGTACCACTGGAAAGAATCCACTGCCATCACGTTCTTTGATCCGCAGAATTTACACACAGGCTTGAGCAGTTTCAGCGGATCAATCCATGTACCGCAATTCGGACATTCATCACCACGCGCTTCCGGATAGTGACAAACGTAACACTCGCCTTCCACGAAACGATCAGGGAGCATGTTCTTACAGTCCTGACACTGAAGCTGTTTTTCCGAACGTTTTTCAATCAGCTTTTTTTCAAGAAGATCGTTAAACCACTTGAGAGTTTCTTCCTTGTGATAAGGCGCCGACGTCTGGCCGAAGAAATCGAAATGAATTTCGTATTTGTCGAAAAGCTCTTTATGAGTCTTATGCCACTCGTT
Organism: Bacteriovoracaceae bacterium; assembly: GCA_045805035.1. GTDB lineage: Bacteria > Bdellovibrionota > Bacteriovoracia > Bacteriovoracales > Bacteriovoracaceae > Peredibacter. The sequence continues at coordinate 11,708 of JBJMLZ010000106.1, read as the reverse complement.
TACGTATTCCTGGTAGCTTTTTTTCGCCTTCTGGGCGTTCTGCATAATCGCCACGCCATGCTCATCTGACCCCGAAATATGGATCGCTTTTACGCCCATGAGCTTCTTATGGCGGGTGAAAATATCCGCCGGGAGATAAACTCCGGCTATATGCCCGAAATGGAGGGGTCCGTTGGCGTAAGGGAGAGCAGAAGTGATTAGGTATTTCATATTTAGACGAATATACAAAGTAAGGCGTTTTTTGTCTTTTGATTTTGACACTCTCACGGCCCTTTTTTATTCTGCGTATCAATGACCATTTCCCTCTCGGGACTGAACCCCGAACAACGCGAAGCTGCCGAGGCCATCGAAGGGCCAGTTCTTATTCTTGCCGGTGCCGGCTCGGGGAAAACGCGCACGATCACCTACCGGATTGCTCACATGCTTGTGAATTTAAAAATTCCGGGCAAACAGATCCTTGGAATCAGTTTTACCAATAAAGCTGCCTCGGAAATGAAGGAAAGAGTTTCCCACCTGGTGGAAGCGAGACACAGAAAGGGAGTGACCCTTTCGACGTTCCACTCACTCGGTATTCGCATTCTTCGCGAAGACATTCATCACCTTGGTTATAACAATCTCTTCACGATTTATGATCAAGCGGACCAGATGAGTATTGTGCGTGAAGCGCTCAAAAATTATCGTTCGAACAAGAATTACGATCGCAGTATCATCATGTCCAAGATCGGACTTCTGAAGAACAATGGTATCTCAGTCGAAGAGTTTCCGAAGTCAAAATTCTATGACTCGGAAAGTGATTACGACGGAGCAACCGAATACGTTTACCACTACTACCAGGACAAGCTCCAATTCTGTAATGCGCTCGACTTTGATGACATTCTTTTTCTGGTCGTAAAACTTTTCCTGAAATTTCCGGACGTCGCGAAGAAATATTCGGAGCGTTTCAAGTACGTCATGGTTGACGAATATCAGGACACCAATACTCTGCAGTTCGGCTTAATTCAGGCACTCACTTCTACTCACCAGAATATCTGTGTGGTGGGTGATGATGATCAGGCGATCTACGGTTTCCGTGGCGCAGACATCTCGAACATCCTGAACTTTGAAAAACAATTCGCGAACACGAAAGTCGTGAAGCTTGAAGAAAACTATCGTTCGACTTTACCGATTCTGGATCTTGCCAATACCGTCATCAAAGAAAATACCAACCGCAAAGAAAAAACCATGCGGACTTCACAGACCGAAGGTGCGCAGCCGCTTCTGTGGGCTACGGGTGAATCTGATCACGAAGCGGCTGTCGTGGTGGAAGAAATTATCAAACTCCAGTCGCACGGAGTGCCGCTTTCTGAAATCGCGATCCTCTACCGCTCCAACACTCAGGTTCCTCCTTTCGAGGATCAACTGCGCATTGGACAGGTTCCGTACAACATCATTGGCGGCCAGAAGTTCTACGAGAAAAAAGAAATCAAAGATATCATTGGTTATCTGACGCTTATTCAGAACTCACGCGACGAACTCGCTCTTCGACGCATCCTGAACGTTCCTCATCGCGGAATCGGTACGGTGACGTTGAACAAGAATCTGGAAAAGTCCGCAGCTCAAAAGCGCCCACTGTTCGCTATTCTTGCTGAGGAAGAAGAAAATGATCACATCAAGACGTTCATTGAGCTCATCCGCAAATATCAGCGTGTCTTCAATGAAAAACCACTTCTGAATGCTATCGGGGATCTCATTGAAGATCTCCACTATTATGACTTCATTGATAAAAGTTATGACCAGGCCAAACTCGCCAATCGTAAGAAAGAAGACGTGAAAAATTTCCTTCTCACCGCCGATCGCTTTCAGGACCGCTATGGTGAAGAGGCCACTTTGAAAAACTTCGTCGAGCGACTCCTTCTCGCCGACTCTCAGGATACTCAGGCACCCGGCGATGGTTTCAAAAAGAATGAAGTGACACTCATGACTCTTCATGCTTCTAAAGGTCTTGAGTTCGACAACGTCTTCTTTGTGGGAATGGAAGAAGAACTCATGCCTCACAAAAAAACTATTCTCGACAACTCCGATATGAGTGAGGAACGCCGTCTCTGTTATGTGGGTATTACCCGCGCCCGGAAAAGACTCATTATGACTTATGCCAAAGAGAGAAAGATCTACGGCAAGATGATTCCACGTTTTAAATCACGTTTTGTCGTCGAGCTCGATAAGTGCTACCGCGAAGTGGACCGGACGAATTTTGGTGACATGTCCGAGGAAGAAGTAAAAGACTTCAAAAAGAGTTTCTTCGGCAATCTTATGGACACACTCAAATGAAACTTCTCGAACTCTTCACTGACTTTCATAACTGGATCAGCGATAAGGATTTTATCTGGTGGCCTTTTTCATTCCTGCGTCCTGAAAAAAACCAGCCTATCACCATGAAGCTTGTCCTCCAGATGGCCGCTTGCTTTTCCGGACTCGGGACTCTCATGTTCACTGCTTTCGCGATCGTAAATAATATCTTCTCCGCCTCCGGAATGTTCCAGACACTCGTATTTTCATTCATTCTGTTCTTCACGTGGTTCTCTCTTGTCACGCGTACGTTCTGGAACCGCCGCGCTTATCGCCTCTCTCCCCCAAAATAATTTCCGCCCCCGTCCCCTTCGTACTTTGTTTGAAAGTGAGGTTCGATTATTCGAGGTAATTTCTAGGCGCATAGCTGTTTTTCGTCGAGGCGTACATTAATGTACGTCGCAGGCGAAAAATCAGCGTAGCAACGACGAAATTACCCGAAGAATCGAACCGGAAAAAAAAGAAAGGCCATCCGTGGCCTTACATTTCCATCCGTGGAAGACCCCTTCCTGACGGTCTAAATCGAATTATGGTTTTTGAGTGGGTGGGGCGGTGTCTTCGAGATCTTCCGGAAGCGTGTTACCGGAAACAAATCCGGTGATGGTGTAGCTTCTGGGAAGATAAAGACCGAATGTGATGAAGGAGATCAGCATCTCCTTAGCACTTTTCTGCTCATAGATGATTGTTTTTGAAATTCCATCGTAGCCGGCCTTCCTCACTTCTTCGTCGAGGAAAACTTCCTGGTGATCAGGCTCGAGGCCCCAGAACCAGAAATCTTTTTTACCTTCGATTGAAACTTCTTTGCGGTGTTGTGGATTTCCTGTGAATGTCACCGGAACAGAATTGTTTGAGCGATAGTGAATCGTCGTACAACCAGCAAAGAGACCCGCGAGTAAGATGAATGAGATGGACTTCATATCTTCATTCTTGGTGTCGGATTGCGACTTGTCAAAAAAAAATTAGGTGTGACCGAAAGTCTGCTTCTTCTTCTCAATCATTCCATCGAGTGCTTTGAAGTGGTCCGATGAGCGTTGAGTGATTCCCTGATACGCGGCCATCAGTTCAAGATGAGAGATCAAATCATTTTGGTGAGCATGTGCAATCGCTTTTTTAGTCATTTGCACGGCGATTGGTGGAAGATTAACAATTTCTTCAACGACTTCAGCTGTTCTGTTTTTTAGTTGATCTGGTAGGACCACTTCATTCACAAGCCCCATCTTCAACGCTTCAGTCGCAGAATAATTTCTGCAAGTGAGAAACATTTCCATCGCTTTTCCGAAACCAACGAGGCGAGAAAGAAAAAAAGCTCCACCATCACCCGGGACAAGTCCGACCTTTGCAAATGTTTCTGCAAAGATCGCAGTCTCGGAAGCAATTCTCAAATCACACATCGCTGCCAGATCACATCCGGCGCCAACCGCAGCACCATTCACCATCGCGATCATTGGTGTTTTAACCTGGGAAAGCACCAGCGGAATTTGCTGAATGCCCGCTTGGTAGGCCTCTCGTAACTCGTTGGACTCACCGGCAAACATTCCGGTCTTCCCTTTCATCGCCTTGATGTCTCCGCCGGCACAAAAATTCTTACCCGCTCCGGTAAACACTATCACTCGGATCGAGTTATCAATATCAGCATGGCGAACAACTTCAACCAGGCCTTTCACCATACCGATTGAATAAGCGTTACTTGCTTCCGGACGATTGAGAGTAATCCAGAGAGCGTTCCCTTTTTGTTCAACGAGAAGATCTTCAAATGGTTTCAAGTAAAAGCTCATACTTTTCCTGTGTTCTGATAGGCCCTGAGAAACTTGGATTCCGTTGGTCTCTGGACCTTACTCAGGATGAAGGCAGATGCTTCCGAAAGTTTTTTGATGTCGATGCCTGTGTTGATGCCCAGAGATTGCATGAGATACCATACATCTTCAGTGGCCACGTTTCCGGTCGCCCCTTTGGCGTATGGGCATCCTCCGAGTCCACCGGAGGAAGAATCGAATGTACTGATTCCTGCTTCCAGAGAAACAAGAATATTCGTGAGCGCCATTCCCCTCGTATCGTGGAAATGCATGGCGGTTTTTTCAAGTGGAATGGCCTTAAGGAAACTCTTGAGAGCATCCCTGACCTGATCCGGAACTGCGACTCCGATCGTATCCCCGACTGAGATCTCATAAACACCCAGTTTCAAAAATCTCTCTGCTACTGAGATGAGTTTTGAAACTTCAATTTTGCCTTCGTAAGGACAGCCAAAAGCGGTGGAAATGTATCCACGCATGCGGACTTTATCTTTCTTCGCTTCCTGCGCGACTTCTTCCATTCGCTCAAAAGTTTCATCTATCGTCGCGTTTACATTTTTCTTTGTGAATGAGTCAGAAGTCGCACTGAAAAGAGCAATCTCTTTAACTCCGAGCGAACGTGCTTTCTCATAACCGTACATATTAGGCACGAGACAAGGAAAGTTCGTTGCCTCCAATCCGAGTCTATCTCTCACGAGCGTGAAAAGTTCCACTGCATCTTTCATTTGAGGGATTGCGGGAGGCTTTACGAAACTCGTAACTTCAATAGTCTTAAGTCCCGCCTCTTTGAGGAGAGAAATATAGTGGAACTTGTCTTCCGTCTCGAGGACGGATTTTTCATTCTGAAGCCCATCGCGTGGACCGACTTCAACGATCTTCACTTTTACGGGCCTCATCATTACTCCACTTCTGCCAGAGTCACGCCACCCTGGACGAGCTCACCGGTTTTAAACATGATTTTTTTTACTTTGCCGTCCTTATCAGCGCGAATCGAATGCTCCATCTTCATCGCTTCGAGAATCAGGATGGTCTCGCCCTTAGTTACCGCGGAGCCAACGTCCTTCACGATCTTGAAAATCTTCCCTGGCATCGGAGAAGTTAAACTACCTGCCCCACCACCGGATTTTTTCAATTTTTTCCCGGCGACGGAGACAATTCCTTCTCTACCGGCGGCCATCACGATACTTTCGCCGTCGCGATTTTGTTTCCCAACATTTGCCTTGAAGCGCGTTTGCCCCTCTAGAATTATTTCCTGAGCATGTTTTGAAATCAGACTGTAATTGAAGCTTTTCCCATTCAGGGTGAAACTCACTGAGCTTTGGTCTTTCTTATAATTCTCAACGGTCACTTCCAGACCATTAATCAAAAATTTCTTTTCCATATTAATTCCTGAATCCAGTGAGTTCAGTCCATGGATTCCGGAGAACGATCATTCCCGACTCCCTCGTCATTTTCGCTTCATGAAACGAAACTGCTGCAATCATCGCTGCCATTTCCTCATCGCTCAATGCCTGCGGTTTGAGATCATTGGCATGATCAGGTATAAAATGCGTATGAGTTTTACCGGCAATAAAATCTTCGTGAGCAAGAATCCGTTTCAGGTAATCTCTGTTCGTTTTCACGCCAAGAAACAAAACTTCATCAAGACTTTGAATGGTCTTTTTGATGGCAATCTTTCTATCTTCGCCCCAGACAATAAGCTTCGCCAGCATCGGATCATAGTTCACTCCGACTTCGGTTCCATCAAGGAAGCCACAATCCAGCCTCACATCTCTCAATGTTGGTGAACCGATCTTTTCGATCTTTCCGATGGAAGGCATGAAATTGTTATCGGGATCTTCCGCATAAATCCTGCATTCAATCGCCTGACCACGTTGTTTGATATCCGCTTGCTTCAAAGGAAGTATCTCACCCTGTGCAACCAGGATTTGATACTTCACGAGATCATGACCAGTGACCATTTCCGTTACCGGATGTTCAACCTGCAAACGTGTGTTCATTTCCATGAAATAATACGAGCCATCCTGGGCCATGATGAATTCAACCGTTCCCGCACCTCGGTAGTTAATACCGCGAGCTATCTCAACCGCGGTTTCACAAACCTTGAGTCTCAATTCTTGACTCATGTTTGGTGCAGGAGTTTCTTCCACCACTTTTTGATAACGACGTTGGATGGAACATTCTCTTTCAAAAAAATGAAGATGATTTCCATGAGTGTCCGACATCAATTGAACTTCAATGTGACGTGGATTCTGGACATATTTCTCGATCAGGACCTTATCACTTGAAAAAGATTTCAGGCCTTCTGACTTGGCCCCACGGATGCCCTCAAGAAGTTCGTCATCCTTGTGAACAATTCGCATGCCTTTACCACCGCCACCGGCAGAGGCCTTGATCAAAACTGGGTAGCCTATCTTCTTCGCTTCTTTTACAAGCACGTCCTCTGTCTGATCGTCTCCATGGTATCCCGGAGTCAGGGGAATCTTAATTTTCTCAAGAGCTTTCTTCGAACCTATTTTATCGCCCATGAGAACAATCGATTCAGGGGTGGGCCCAATGAAAATAATTCCATTTTTTTCCACCATTCTCGCAAACTCTTCGTTCTCCGAGAGAAATCCATATCCCGGGTGAATGGCATCCGCACCTGAGCGCTTCGCCACTTCAATCAACTTCGCTTTATTTAAATAAGTATCTGCCAGGGCGCCTGAACCAAGCGAATAGGATTCATCCGCATACAAGGCGTGTGGAAGATTCTTGTCATCTTCGGCATAAACCGTGACGACTGCGATTCCCATTTCTCTTGCTGTCTTCAATACCCGAAGGGCAATCTCGCCTCTGTTGGCGACCATAATCTTTTTTATTTTCATTTTCTCATCCACGCCGGCTTTTCTTTCTCCAGAAGCGCACGCATGCCTTCCTGCCCTTCGGCACTGACTCTTCGGTCAGCAATCATCTGGCAGGTGAAATCTTCTGAGCCTTTCAGATTCTTTACAACTCCGCGTACGAGCTTCTTTGCCTCTCTCGCCGCCTCTGGTCCCGCTGCCAGAAATCTTTTCTCAATTTCCTGGATTCTTGCCTCCAGCGTTCCTGCCCTAACCACTTCATGCACGAGACCCATTCTCATTCCATCCGTGGCGGTGAATCTTTCACCCGACAACATCCATGCCCGCGCATTCGATTCGCCGATTTTAGAAATACAGTAAGGAGAAATCACTGCTGGAATCAGCCCCAATCTCACTTCCGTAAATCCCATCAGGGCTTCTTCTACCGCAATGACATAATCACAGACGCTCACAAGACCCACACCACCACCGAGCGCGTGACCATTCACGCGGCCAATGACTGGCACTTCACATTCATTGATGGTCGAAAATAATTTCGCAAGTTGCTTGGAGTCCTTGAAATTTTCCTCTTTCGAATAATCCTTCATCGCTTTCATCCAGTTAAGATCCGCTCCTGCACAGAAGGAATGTCCTTTCCCTGATAAAATTACGAGACGAACATTCTTCAGCGTTGAAAACGCCGACGTCAATTCCTGGATCATCTCCGCATTGAAAGCATTATGAAGTTCCGGCCTGTTCAACCAGATTTCAGCAACGCCATTTTTTTCTACGACTTCAATGTGTTTCATCATTACATCCTGAAGACACCCCAACGTGGGTCAGGGAATTCTTCGTTATGAGTGACACTCAGGCAAAGCCCGAGGATATCTCTGGTCTGGACCGGATCAATTACCCCATCATCCCAGAGTCTCGCCGATGAATAATATGGCGATCCTTCTTTTTCATACTTATCGAGAATCGGTTGCTTAAAATCTTTTAGCTCTTTCTCACTCATCTGCTTTTTTCCCGCATCTTGTTTCACAGTCGCGAGAACGTTTGCCGCCTGCTCACCACCCATCACTGAGATGCGGGAGTTGGGCCACATGAAAAGAAATCTTGGCCCGAAGGCACGTCCACACATTCCGTAGTTTCCAGCGCCAAACGAGCCACCAATCATCACCGTGAACTTTGGCACCTTAACCGTAGAAACTGCCGTCACGAGCTTCGCACCGTTCTTAGCAATGCCTTCATTTTCGTATTGCTTACCGACCATAAAGCCAGTGATGTTCTGTAGGAAAACGAGAGGAATTTTCCTCTGCCCACAAAGTTCAACAAAGTGAGCGCCTTTCAGTGATGACTCGGAAAAAAGAATTCCATTATTGGCGACAATCCCCACCATATAGCCGTGAATTTTTGCAAACCCACACACCAGTGTAGTTCCGTATTTCTCTTTAAACTCATGGAACTCAGAACCATCCACAAGTCTTGCGATAATTTCTCTCACATCAAATGGCTTCCTCGTGTCCTGAGGAATTATTCCATAGATTTCTTCTGCCGGATAAATCGGGCCTTTCACTTCTTCACGGATAAACTTTCGTGGATTCTTCGATTGATAATTTAAAGAGGCCACAATATTTCGTGCAGTCTCAAGTGCGTCTTCCTCAGATTCTGCAAAATGATCGGCAACGCCCGACTTCGAAGTATGCACTTCCGCTCCGCCTAGATCCTCCGCACTCACTTCTTCACCAGTTGCTGCTTTCACCAGTGGCGGCCCACCCAGGAAAATAGTCCCATTGCCTTTCACGATGATTGTTTCATCACTCATCGCCGGAACGTACGCTCCACCTGCTGTACACGAACCACAGACAACTGCGATCTGAGGGATTCCCAATGCTGACATATTCGCCTGATTGAAAAAGATTCTTCCGAAATGCTCTTTGTCCGGAAACACTTCATCCTGCTTGGGAAGAAATGCTCCGCCCGAATCGACGAGATAAATACAGGGAAGCTTATTTTCCAGCGCAATCTCCTGCGCTCTCAGATGTTTTTTCACGGTCAGCGGAAAGTATGTGCCACCCTTCACAGTCGCATCGTTAGCGACAAACAAGCACTCCACTCCATGGACTAGACCAATCCCAGTCACCATCCCTGCACTTGGAACTTCCTCTTCATAAACACCGTGGCCAGCAAGAGCTGAGAGCTCCACAAATGGTGATCCTGGATCGAGGATCTTCTCAATCCTTTCACGCGGAAGAAGTTTTTTTCTTGCCCGATGCTTTTTCACAGCTTCTTCACCTCCACCCAATTTCACTTGCTCGATTTTTTTCCGAAGCTCTTGTGCAAGGCCCTTATGGAATTCAACGTTCTTCAAAAAATCAGGAGAATGGGTATCGATGTGAGAGGCCAGAGCGTGCATGATGAACCGCCGATTTGGTAATAAAACTAACGATTTAGTCTAAACTGAAGGGAATGGGTCGACAATGATTTGGGCTTAGCGATACATCGAGAGATTATTGCTCATTAACCCGTTTACGAAGTACTGCATGTACGCTTTTAAAATCGGATTCTCATTCGGCACAGGCGTAGTAGTTTCTCCCGTTTCCCAGAGATACGTGTGACTGGTTTGAGTGCCATCTTTTTTCAAATCGAGCACCTGATCTTTCGAAACGAAAAGATAATCCTGCCCATCTGCATAATTGAGTGCGTATCCGACGTCGCCTGAGAAAATGCTGACGCCAGTCGCCGCCATCTCATCCCCCTGCACTCCGGTGAGATCAAGAATGGTCCTCGGAATATCCGAATGTTGAGTCACTTTATCTTTATTCACTCCTTCCCAGTTTTGTCCCGGAGAAAAAATAAGTAAAGGAACTCGATATTTTCCAATTTGATTTTGAAACTTTGTGCTCTCAAGCTTTGAAGTATGATCGGCAGTGATAATGAAAATTGTGTTCGCATACCACTTTTCATTTTTCGCCCTTTCAAAAAACTTTCTTAGACTGTAGTCCGAGTATCCAATGCTCTCATGAATTTCCAGAGGCCCTTTTGGAAACTTCCCTTTGAATTCTGCGGGAATCGAATATGGCTGATGCGAACTTAGAGAGAAAAATCCTCCAAGAAACGGTTCTTTGAGATCCTTCAACTCATCAAGGAAGAATTGCAGATAAGGACCGTCATAAATTCCCCAATGCCCGTCGTAATCTTTCCCCTGTGGATAATCATTCTTTGAATAATAACGATCAAAGCCCTGAGACAAAGTATAGGATTCAAACCCCATCGTCCCTTTCGCTCCACCATGAAAAAAGACGTTCGTGTAGCCCGCATCTTTCAGAAGCTTCGGCATGCAGACGAATTTATTTCCCTGAAACGATGATTTACTGATCGGCTCATCAAGCAAAGAAGGAAGTCCACACAAGATGGATGGGAGTGCTTCAATCGAACGTCTCCCATTGGCCAGATGATAAGGAAAAAATAAAGCTTCTTTCTGCAGTTCCTGGAGGAAAGGCATATAGCCTTTTTCCATGTACTCCAAAGAAAAGCTTTCCATGATGAGAAGGACAACATTTTTCTTTCCAGCAAAAGCTTTAGATTGCCGGAAATCCCTCGTCTTCAGGATGATATCAAGGGCTTCTTTGTCAGTTTTAAAATAAGTAAGCTTTGAGATGGAAATATTTTTGAGTGTCCGGAGGAAATGATAAGGAGTATTGAGCACAAGGTGTCCGAGTTCATTCTTACCTTGTGAAAAAGCAGACTGCACATTGATTGATTTGTGCTGAAGCCCGCCTCTGATTCCAATGAAAGTTAATCCCAGTACCAGGATTGAAATCGCTCCATGCAATTTCACATTCACTGGTCTTTCTGAAAGCCTGAAGAATTTTTTGTCAAAAAGATAAATCGCGATGCAAAGACCAATCGAAACTACTGGCACGAACCAGAAGTGAACGAGCATTTGTGGAAGCTGATCAATAATGTCATCAGTAACGAAAAAGAGATCGTAAGACATTCTTTTTCCCATGAAGAGAAAAAGTTCGTAATCAACTAATGAAATAACAATGCCAATGAAATTTAAAAATACGAAAAGGCACCGTTCTGTTCTTTCGTAAATTCTGTGCCTCCAGGGCAACACACTCATCACGACTAAAGGAGCATTCACGAGACAAATTGCGGCCTCGTCAAAACGCAGCCCCAGAAGAAAGCTCAACAGGATCTCTTCCGAATGAAAATGCTTGTAGATATTGAGATGATAAAAATAGAAGCCAATTCGAATTAACGAATAGCAGATCAGCAAAAAGCAGAAGCGCTTTAATAAGCGCGTATGAAATGTACTTAAAACCATTCCTATTATTTTACGCAAAAAAAAAGCCCTCGTGAGAGGGCTTTTTTATAAAAATGGAGGGTGCATCTTGCTATTCTGACACCAAGTTCCCCTGGCACTACCTTCGCCGCAAGTGAGCTTGACTTCCAGGTTCGAGATGTTACTGGGTATTTCCTCACCGCTATCGACACACCCAAACTGAGCTTTGACATTCGGAGATCTCTCTCACAAATCTCAAAACTCAGTCGAGCTTTGCTGATCTTTTACAATCACAAAACAAGATAAGCAAGTTTCAAAAGAACCATGTAGTATTCCACGCCTTAAAAACTTCTCTCGCGATTGTGAGAGACAAGAAAATAAAGCAAAACGGGTTATTAGTATTGGTCAGCTCAACGGCTTGCACCGCTTACACACCCAACCTATCAAGCTCGTAGTCTACAAGCACCCTTAATAGATATC
>JBJMLZ010000105.1:0-6684 GCA_045805035.1 Bacteriovoracaceae bacterium | reverse complement strand
TCTCGGACAAATATCTGGCGGGTGCCTTTCTCATGTATGATTGCGAGGAAGGTCATTGGGTGTGCGTCCTTGAGGAAGACTACAAGGCCTGTGAGAAAAAAAGAAATGAAGAGTCTCTGAAAATGACCAAGGATCTTTCCTGTGCACCGATCGGGCAGTTTCCCACGAAGCGTTCCTGCTTTCAGCGCGTGCTTTATCTCGCGGGGCAAGCTCATGGCCATCGCTTCTGTCTTCTAGATCAATTGAAGAAGACGGACCTGGAATAAATTATGAAAGTGACATTCACTTTTGAGGATGGTGTGATTCAGTCTTTTGCCATTAAGGACAAGAGCTTTGTCATCGGCCGCTCTGCTAAGTGTGATATCTGCGTGAAAAGTTCCGAGCTTTCACGCGAGCATTGCAAGGTGGATATTGTCGGGCAAACGATCTACCTCACGGATCTCGGAAGCTCCAACGGCGTCTATGTGGATAACGTTCAGTTGAATCCCCAGGTCAAGACCAAGTACTCGATGAACCAGCAGCTCATGATGGGTGACTGTTATGTGGTCTTCGATCTTTCGAGTGCTGAGCTCACGCGATCGATGGTGAATATCCGGCCGCTCTTAGAAAAAGAAAATCAAACCGGGATCACCAGAGTTCACATCCCCAAGAAGCAAGAGCAGCAGGTAAAAAAAGAGAAGACCTCAAGCACGATCTTGTCACTTCTTGCGTGGATGATTCTCCTCGCAGGGACATTCGCTCTCGCCAATTCCGCTTTTCATATCGTTTAAACTACATTCTCTCGGGAGCTTCGATCCCAAGAAGAGCAAGGCCCTGCTTCAGAGTCATCGCAACGGACTTCGAAAGAACAAGGCGTGAAGACCTCACGGGCTCTGGCGCACTTCCCACCGGGCATTCAGCGTAGAAGCTGTTGTAGTAGCGGCCAAGGTCATAAAGATAAGACGTGAGGAACGACGGCTTGTATTGCTCGACGGACTCCTGAACGACACTGTTGAATTTCATCAGGTGCGCGATCACGTCGTGTTCCTGAGGAGCTTCGAAGGTGAGATCTTTGGTGGTAGGTTCACCCAGTTTTTTCAGCATGGAGTTGATCCGCGCATAAGCGTACTGGATGTACGGCCCTGATTCACCATCAAGCTTCAGCCATTCTTTCATATCAAAAACAATTTTCTTATTGGGATCAATGCGGGTCATGCCGTACTTGATCGCCCCGCGGGCGACGATCTGCGCGGTCTTTTCGATCTCTTCTGCCGGCCATTCATTCAGGTAGCGAACGAGGTATTGTTCTTTGATCATCTTCACCATTTCTTCAATCAAGGCCTGGAGAGGAACAATGTTTCCTTTGCGTGAGCTCATTGCCCCGTCAGGAAGTTCCACGAAGTCATATTGAAGATGCATGCATTTTTTCGCGTTCTCAAAACCCATGAGCTCAAGCACTTTGAAGACCTGCTTGAAGTGATGCTCCTGGCGCTTGTCGACGACGTAGATACTTTTTTCGATGTGATTGGTTTCAAATTTTCTTCGCGCAAGCTCGATATCTTTGGTGGCATAAAGGCCATTGCCATCCGTTTTCAGGAGCATGCAGAAACCAAGCTTATAGTCTTCGAGATTGATGCCGACCGCACCCTGATCTTCCGTGAAGAGACCTTTCTTCTGGTATTCGCGCACAAGTTTTACTGACTCAGAGTCCACTTCGGATTCCCAGTACCACTGGTCGAATTTCACTCCGGCCCAGTTATAAACTTCGTTCATGAGCTCAATGGACCACTCACGCGTTTGTTTCCACAAGTCGTAGAACTCACCCGACTTCTGTTCGAGCTGTTTTAAAATCGCGGTCAGTTGCTCACGATTCGTGACTTCTTTATCAGTGCCTCTTTCATCTTCAAGCTTATTGTGAGCAGTGGAGTACATGCGGCCAAGCCAGGCGCCTTTTCTAGTTGCCGGGACTGGTTCCTTGTTGTGGTACTTCAGGTACCAGAGGCATTTGGCAACGTGAGTGCCGACGTCACCAGGGAAGGTACTGGCGATGATATCAAAGCCCGCGTAACGGTGAAGCCGAATGAGCGCATCTCCGAGACAGAGATTTCTCATGTGGCCCACGTGAAGTTCTTTGTGGGTGTTGGGCTGCGAGTATTCGATCATCGTCCGCGGTGTTTTATCGGTGAGCTTTGTTTTGAAAAGTTCGCCTTTCACAATTTCCGGTAAGAGAGTTTTTGCGATGACATTGAAGTCGAAGAAGAAGTTGAGATACGGGCCCGCCGCTTTTTTCTGTTTGATGAAAGCGGGAAGCGCAAAAGATGATTCTTCGAGTTTTTTAGCGGCCTGAGCAGGATTGGTTTTTGCTTCTTTGGCAGCAATGAAGAGCGGGAAAGCGAGATCACCTGCCGCTTTGTTCGGAGTATTTCCGAAAAGCGGGTAAAGTTTTTCGGCGGCCATTTCCACGTTCAAATGCTCTTTCAAAGCATGAGAAAGAGTTAATGCTAGTTCCTTACGAAATTGGTCGTGTAACTGAAACACCCGAAAACTCCTGTGATGTGACCCCCTTAACTTAGCACGGCCAAAGAGGGCTTCAAAGAGAGTTTGCGAGAAATTCTTTCCAATAAGAATTCGGCCACGGTTTTTGTCAATTGCAGCTAAGATATTTATGGGGCCCTCATTTAAGTAAGGACGCTTATGAAGTTCATCATTTTTCTTTTCGCGATTTTTGCACTTAGTGCCAGCGCCGCAAGCGTGAAAAGGAAAGTCAGTAGCAGCGACAATTACTATTGCCTGATTGAGCGCGACGGCGGCGACCGGAATGATTATCAGCGCGAATACCGCTTTCCGTTTCCGGCGGGTGAAGGCGAAACATATGAACTCAAGGGCTCGCTTCGCTTCAACAAGTACTCCCTGGTCTTCACTCAAGGCGCGCCCGTCACACTTTCATTTTCTGAATACATCGATCACACAGTCGTGACGGAAACTCAGAGTAAAGCACTGGAAGCTTCGGCACTCCGGACGACTCTTGAGCTGAAAAAAGGTCAGAAGGTCATTACCTATAACGTAACCTGCCACGCGGAGTAGATGGTGAAGATCTTATTCTCAATTTTGATTCTCTCGTTGGGGACTACGGCGCGGGCGCAGGAAAGCTTTGGCGATTTCTCTGACTCCGGAACCGAGCTTAGTTCCAGTTCACTCGGCCAGAAATGCGGACACAGTGGTTATGCCTGCGGAGAGTGCGAATCCAATCTTCAGCAAGGGCTCAATAATATCCTTCGCGGTATTTCCACGAACTTTCCCCAGACGCAGAACTGGGGTGGCGATCAGACGATGGACCAGCGGAATAATCACGGCCCGGATAACGTGAAAATGAAACCCGGTGCGACGCTCGAAGGAACACTCTCGCAGATCATGGATCTCTTCCGTCAGAATAATCCCGGCGGGCAGGGGAAACTCAATTACGTTGTGATCGGGCAGAGTGAATCTCTTCAGCACACAAGCGTCGATAAATCTGGTCTCAATCCGCGCATCATGCTGAAGTCACCAAACTCTGAACTCATGGTGACTTTCAATACCGATCCCAAAGCTCCTGGCTATCAGTCGCTGGAGATCATGCGCTGGAACGGCCGCCTCGGGCGTTATGAATTTCAGGAAGTGAACTTCGGCGAGAAAAAAGTCGATCTCTCCGGATCAAAATGTATGGAGTGCCACAAGGAACCAAGCATGCGTCCGAACTGGGACACATATCGGGCCTGGGCGGGAGTCATTCCCTCACGTGATGACATGCTTGAATCCGTCACTCATCGTTCTCCTGGTCATCTTGATGGAGACAGTGATCTCAATCCCAAGGGTGGGGCGCAGCCGGATGCGCGCGCGTATCTGGGCTTTCTTGATCGCCTGGCAAGTGAGAAAGAAAAAAATCCCCGCTCACGTCTCGGTATGCTCGATATTCCCTTCGATGATCAACGCCAGTTAGGCGCCTACGTCACTGCTGCCGGAAAAACGAGTGATCAGCTGACTCCGCGGGAAAAAGTCGAGATGATTCGCCGTCGCGTGGCCGAAGAAGGATTTTACCGCATTCGTCACTTTCCGGACGTCGCACAGTCGAAAGATAATCCGAACATGGCAGTGAACCTGGATTCGAAGACCGCTCCGTGGGCAGGTCCTTCGCAGATGGCGTTTGACCAGATGATGGCGCAGAATATGTGCCGGGTAGTCACAGATCTTCGCACCAATCCTAATTTCCCAAAATTTGGCAAGGCCCTCGCTTATCTTTATGCCTGCGCTTCTTATTCTCCAAACCTGGATGCGGTTTTCCCACCTGCCTTCCAGCAAAAAATTCTCTCCTATTACAACAGCACAAACTTCTCCAACCTCGCTGACCTTGATCCCGGCCAGAGACCTACTGCCCCGGTTAAGACAGTGAGCGATCTGCGTGACCTGGTTCGGGCAGATACCGATAGCAGTCACTCGAAGGTGGATGCGTTTAAGTTTGCCCGGCATGGAAATCTTCTCAAGAATTATCTCATGACTGCGGAACGCATGCCGGAAGCAAAGGCCATTTCTGAATCTGAGTTCTACACTCGCGACGTGATGACTCCGGAGCAGAATAATTTTCACGCCATCTCAGATCCGGGTGGAGTGAGAGGTGTGGAGGAGAATTCCGGCGCCATTGTTTCCGAGTCAAGACTCCTACTGGAGAGCTTCGGGGTACCGGTGAATCACTGGTCACTGGCGCGCGGACGTGACAACGCTTATAACAGTTTCTCTTTCTCCGATCAGTTTGTGCTTCTCACTACCCAGCCGCTCTGGCAGCAGATGAAAAAAGAAGCCGGCAGTTGCGAGCAACTCGCGGAACAGGCCAAGCATGATCTCGAAGGCGTGACTGCTCCGATGGCCAAAGCGGAGAGTGGAAGAATTCCGGATCCATCGACTTCGTGCCAGGCCCAGGCCATGGCCCCATCAAGTTCAGTTGATCTCATCATTGAAGATTCTAATTATGCTGCTGCCACTGCACTTCTTCCGGAAGTGAGAACAAGCATGAATAAGTGCCTCACTTGCCACGACGGAAGCATGGCCCCGGAATTTACGGGCCTTGAAAAATTTGTCAACAATCAGGGTGATGATGAATTCCTGAATTTCATCAGCAGCTCGCGAAGTTCCCTCTACGATCGTCCTTTGATTGAAGTGGTTGAGATGAAGCTGGGTGCACTTCCCTTTCCGAAAGGCGAAGAGCTGGGAAGCTCGATGCCTCCTTCAAACTGGAAAGACAATGCTGACTTTGCCCGCGAAATGAATGTTCCGGAAGATCAGGCGAAGGACGTTCGCCGTCGCATGATTGCCAGTGTTCTTACTACGGTCGCAGGGAAAAGAAACAAGGCCGCTCTCCGCACTTTCTGTGAGGCGGTCAATAATTCACGACAAGAAAGTAATCAGGCGCCGACGGGGAGAGCTTCGAAAACTTCCGGGGCAACTAATCAATGAAGTTCATCGCAGGAATTTTTATTCTCATGTCTTCACTGAATGCTTTCTCCCAGGCAACTGAGGCGGCGGCAGTCAGTTCGGTGGGAGCACTGGTTGAAGGTCTTGCTTCAGTCAATGCGGCCCCGGATCTTTGCGCGAAAACCGGCGACGTTCTTCGCGATCATAAGTGGCGCGCGGGTGCTCCGGACTGTGAGGCCCGCGGAGCAAAAGAGCCTCCTTATGAAGTGGTCGCAGTGGATAGCTCGACATATGTTCTTCGCCAGAATAAATGCCTGACCTTCGAAGCGCCGTTCGTCTATTTATACGTAGGCACGAAGAAAGCTTTTCTCTTTGATACAGGTGCCACCTATGATGATCTTCTCCGCAAGTGGGTAGATGACACACTCGAAAAGATCCCAGGTGGAAAAGATCTTGAACTCGTTGTCGCACACTCGCATTCTCATGGTGATCACACTGCCGGTGACAGCACTTTCAGAAATCGTCCAAATACTCAGATCGTGGGCCTTGCCCCCGATGAAGTCGCGGGTGCATTCGGCATCAAGGACTGGCCCAAAGGACAGGGAAGCCTTGACCTTGGTGGAAGGAAGCTCGATATCCTTGCGATCCCAGGCCATGAAGCTTCTAGTATTGCGGTCTATGATTCAAAAACAAAGAACATGCTGACGGGTGATACGTTTTATCCCGGAAATATTTTTCTTTCTCAGGCAACTTTTCCTGAGTTCAAAGACAGCATCGATCGCCTTCACACATTCACTCAGACTCATCCGGTTCACGATTTCCTTGGCGCTCACGTAGAGATGTCAGCTGAGACGGGAAAAGACTATTCTTACGGATCAACTTATCAGCCAAATGAACATAGGCTTCCACTCACGCAGGAGAATCTTGATGAACTACAGAACTATCTTTCCGGCAATCCTCCGGCACAAGAGAAGGTCTTTAGCGATCTTCAGCTTACTTTGTAGCGCGAGTCTCTTCGCTCACACTGAGAAGTCCCAGCTTCGTGATTCCGTAGAAACAGCCACGAGCGTGACAGAGAAGGGCATTTCCGTTTCTGCGGATGCATGCCCAGCACCGGGAGATTCTGCGTACGTCAATTTCAATCAGAACCAGCTGAGTGACCCGCAAGGGTTCCACGGCATGCTTTTCTTCGGAGTGGGAGACACATTCTATATTTCCCATCTTCCGATGTTCCATCCTCCGCATGACTATCAGGCGATTGTG
>JBJMLZ010000104.1:0-20987 GCA_045805035.1 Bacteriovoracaceae bacterium | reverse complement strand
TTCTTCGCGTAATGATTTTCGCGACGATTGTGAAGCTTGGCTATGAAGTGTGGAGAGACTATCTCTAGAGATAGCCTCGTTTCATTTGATCTCTTTCGATGGCATCGAAGAGCGCCTGGAAGTTTCCGTTACCAAAGCCCCAGTGATTTTTTCTCTGAATGTATTCAAAGAAGAGAGGCCCGATGCAGGTTTCAGAAAAAATCTGCAGGAGATATCCATCCTTGTCTCCATCCGCGAGAAGATTCAGCGTCTCAAGAGTCTTGAGATCTTCCGTGATTTTGAACGGACGTTTAGGAATGTCTTCGTAGTAAGTCGGAGGAACGGAGAGGAACTTCACCGCGCGTTCGCGGAGTTCACCCACCGTGTTGATAATATCTGGTGTCATGAGAGCGATGTGCTGCACTCCCGGGCCTTTGTGAACGTCGAGGAATTCCTGAATTTGGGATTTTCCATTTTCTACTTCGGGCTCGTTGATGGGAATGATGATTGAGTTGTCTGCGAGCTGAACGACTTTTGAATTGAGACCTGTCCGGGAGCCTTTGATATCAAAGTAGCGGGTTTCAATAAATCCATAGGTGCGCTTATAAAAATCCACCCAGTGATCCATCTGGCCTTTCGGCACGTTGTTGGTGAGGTGATCAATGCGCGACACCCGCATCTTCAAAGGCCGGGCATCCGAATCGCTTTCGAGTTTTTTGAAACCAGTACGGAATTCTGTATCCGGTCTTTCCACAAATTCATTCACCACATCTCCGAAACCTTGAATCGAAGCGGTGCGGATCGGGCCTGCTGCGGTTTCTTCGACCTTGAGATCAGTAACTAGTTTTGCGCCATTTTTCAGAGTGACATCAAGCGCTTTCTCTACACTATCCACACGGAAAGAAATCTTACTGACTCCTTCGCCGTGATTCTTCAGATATTTTCTTGAGAGCGCATTTTCATCCGGTGAAGCCTTCACCAGGAAGCGCACCTGACCCTGAGTGTAGAGTCGGGAATCGCTGCTTTCTGCAGTCCGGTTGAAACCCATGATACCGAAAAGCTTCACCGTCGGAGATTGAAAATTATCGACAGTAAACTCAAGGTGATCAATCGATTTTAATCCAGCGGGATTCTGTGACATAAAACTCTCTCCTAACGGCGATGAGATTTTTTCTTGTGGTGCTGAGATCCGGAAAGGGT
Source organism: Bacteriovoracaceae bacterium (assembly GCA_045805035.1). Classification (GTDB taxonomy): domain Bacteria; phylum Bdellovibrionota; class Bacteriovoracia; order Bacteriovoracales; family Bacteriovoracaceae; genus Peredibacter. The sequence continues at coordinate 19,808 of JBJMLZ010000104.1, read as the reverse complement.
GAAGCAGTCTTCTTTCGCGATCGGCTGAAAGTAATCAGCTTCTTCTTTCAGAACTTCGGCAGTGGTAGATTCTACTGCACAAATTTCTACGCGAACACCTTCTGATTTCAAGTGGCGGACAAGCTCAACATAATCCGAGTCGCCTGACAGGATAATAATCGCATCGACTTTACTAGCGATCTGAGTGGCACTGATACTCAGTGGAATATCAGCGGACTTGTGACAAGGTCTCACCATCCCGAAGTACTTGCTGTGTAGTCGTTCCGCGAGCTTTGAGGAAATGTTTTTTCCCTCGCGGAAGTAGATCAATCGGTTAAGACCGCGCCCGCCGAGAAGCTTGGGAATGAGAACATCGAAATTAATCATGATGCTCTGACTTTTATATTCGGATTCCAGGGAACGCTCGATATTGTTCCCGTCTACCAGGATCGCCACTGTCTGGGCGATCTGGATATTATTGTCTCTTTCTTCCATGACATTACCTGATCTAATTTGCCCATATGTGCGGGCAGGAGTATAAACGTTATTGTTACACTCGTGGTACCACAATGAGCTATAAGATTCTTAATGGCAATGAGTTACTAATTCAGGGCGCCCTTGAAGCGGGGTTTCAACTCTACACGGGTTATCCCGGTTCTCCACTCGCGGATTTTTTTAATATCCTTCACGAGCAAAAAGACGAGATTCAGAAGAAAGGCGCGCGCGTCGTGATCGCCAACTCAGAGGCGAATGCGGCCGCGATGGCGAGTGGTGCAAAGCTCGCCGGGCAAAATGCACTGGTTGCGATGAAGTCGATGGGTCTACATGTTGCTTCTGATGCTCTCTCTGTGGGAAATTTTGCTTACCCTAAAAATAAATCAGGAGTTGTCGTAGCAGTAGGTGATGATCCGTGGTCAATTTCGACTTCCACTCCGGCAGACTCACGCTATCTCTTCAAACATCTTCATATGCCTTTCCTCGAGCCTTCGACTCCGCAGGAGCTCAAGGACTGGATGAAAAAAGCCCTCGAGCTTTCGCAGGAAAGTTCGGTTTACATCGGCTACATTCTCACCACCTTCATGGCCGAAGGCGGGGGACGAGTAGAGCTTTGTCCGGAGGCGGTTCTTTCTCAGGAAAAAGTGACTCTTGATCCGGCAACGTTTGATCTCATGTCAAATGTGATGGTGCCACCGAACTCGCTCTTTGCAGATAAAGAAATGATCATGAATCGTTTCCCGCGTGTGCAAGCCGTTCTGAATAAAATGAATCTCGATCAGATTTTTGGAAATGAGAAATCTGAAACTGCACTTATCTCATCCGGTGGTGTTTTTGAAACATTGAAGCAGGTCCTGGAAGAATCTGAACTCCTTTCGAAGTTTTCTCTCTACAAAGCAGCTAGCTCATATCCATTCAATGAAGCTCAACTTGTGCCTTTCCTCAATGGAAAAAAGCATATTATTGTGGTAGAAGAAAAGCGCGGCTTCCTGGAGAACGAACTTCGTACTCTCGTCACAAAGAATGATCTCGCCATCGAAGTGTCAGGAAAAGAATTTAAGCACGGAGAAAAACGGGTTGAAGGATTTCCCGCTTACGGTGGACTCAACTACGAACTCATTTATCAGAAGCTGAATCTTCTTCTCGATATGAAAGAAGAGGCAGTTTGTCTTTCCTCCGGCGCTGATTCAGTAAAATTGGATTTGGTTGTTCCCAAACGCCTTCCTACTTTCTGTCCAGGATGTCCGCATCGCGAGACTCTTTCGATCATGAAAGACGTTCGCTCTTCACTCGCTGAAAAAGACATCAATCTTATTTCTCACGGAGACGTGGGATGCTATTCTCTCTCTTTCCTTGAGCCATTTAAGGAAATGCACGATCTTTCGGCGATGGGGCAGGGAGGAGCTTTAGGCGCAGGGACAGACATGTTCACCACGAACCCATCTGTTGTTCTTATGGGAGATTCGACTTTCTTCCATTCGGGGATGACGTCCATTTCGAATTCAGTCCAGATGGGCCACAACATCACTTACATTCTTCTCGATAACGACAATACCGCAATGACCGGGCATCAGATGACTCCGGTGAGTGGTCTATCTGTTGAAGGCGATAAGCGTCCTCGGCAGAACATGCTTGAAGTCGCTCGTTCACTTCGCGTGGATGAAGCGGTGGAAATTAATCCTTCCGATCGCTACTTTTATAAAAATCTTCTTCTGGATTATGTTCAGAAACCCGGCGTGAAGATCATTGTTTCCAATAAAGAGTGCGGACTGACATTCCATGGAAGAAAGAAGAGAGAAGAGAGAAAGCTCTTCGCAAAAGGCGAAACTGAAAGTGTCCGTGAGTTTTATCAGATCAACACCGCGGCTTGTGAAGATTGCCGCGCATGCGTGGAGATGACCGGTTGTCCGGGACTCTCTCAGACTCATGATGCTTATGGCCCCAAGGTCATGATCGATCCGCAGATCTGTGTTTCCGATTCTTATTGCACCAAGATTAAGGCCTGTCCGAGCTTTGAGCTTGTGAAGGTCTACGATTATCATCCAACGAAATACAAACCTGTCGCCGAGAAATCTGCACGTACAGAAATTTCCTCGCCGGTGGTTGCTAAAGATCTTAATCGTATTGCTTCGGGGAAAGATTTCCGCGCAGTAGTCATTGGTGTTGGCGGCTCGGGAGTGACAACGATCTCACGTGTTCTGGCAGAAGCTTCTGAGACAATGGGCGGACGCAGTGATCTTTCGTTCAAGTTTGTTGATCAGAAGGGCCTCGCGCAGAGAAACGGTTCAGTAAGCTCGCACCTTTCCATCTACAGTAAAACCAAATCTCATGGACCTCTGGTTCCGATGGGAACAGCTGATCTCGTGCTTTCTCCGGATCTCCTCGAAGGGGGGCGCGCCGTCGAATACCTCTCTAAGAATGGTCTTCTCATCATTGATGAAGAATATCAGGTTCCACTTTCCATACTTCTCGATCGCGGGATCGATCACGAACTCATGACTCCCGAAAAACTTCAGAACGAACTTCGTTCGAAGCTTGGTGATCGTCTCATCATGGCGCCGATGAAGCGAATCTCATTTGAGCGCTTCGGTCGTCCGGTCTATGCCTCGGCGATGGTTCTTGGCATTGCTTATCAGAAGGGAAGACTTCCCTTCACGCTCGAAGATCTTGAACGCGCTTTTGCTTCTGCGGTTCCGAAGAATGAGTTATCTCTTAATTGGGAAGCTTTCCAGCTTGGGAGAGAATGGGTGTTAAGCGGAACGGTTACGGCTGAGAGGAGCTCAGAGCATCCACGTCTTGAGAAGAGCGTTGCTTTGGCCGCTTATCCGTGGCAGAGAAAAGATCGGATCATCCGTCTCTGGAAAGCGCACACCGAAGTATTGAAGTTTCATTTCCCGCAGATTGAGCAGGTTCATCTCGCCCGCTTTGTGCATGATCTTCTTGTATTTGATCAGGGTCTAACGTATGCGCAGTTCCTGGAAGACGCAATCGCCCTGAAATCGAAGTATCAAGCCGCTGATCAGGAAATCGCTCTGCGCACTCTCGTTCGCACTTACTTCATCAAGGATGAAGTCTTCGTCTCGCATCAGATGATTTCTCCTCTGAAGCTGGAAGCGGACAAGGAAATGTATAAGAACCTCGGTAAGAGTTATTCGGTCGTCCACATCAATCGACCTTCGTTCGATGTGAACGGTAAAAAAATAGAATTCGATTTCTCTCCACGTCCATGGATGCTGAAACTCATGCGCCACATGCGCTTCCTTCGCTTGATGCTCACTGACTGGCATAAACGTGAAAAAGAAATTTCTTCAAATATCCGTCGCCAACTTCTTACTGGAGTCTCTTCACAAAGATTAAGGGAGCTCGATTCAGTGAAGGGTTATCGCGAAGTGAGATATAAGTCGGCCAAGAGGTTTGGCGTATGAGTAAGATCATCGACGCCGTGTCGATCGTCATGACTTGCGGAGACGAAATCTTTGCTATCCAGAGACAAAATTATCTGAAGGCCTTTCCCGGCTATTGGGCCCCGCCCGGAGGAAAGGTGGAAAAAGATGATGAGAATTTCTTTCTCGATCATCCGATCACAAAGGGCCTTGAGCCTAGGCTCTTTGGAGCTGCAGTAAGAGAAGGGAAGGAAGAGCTTGGCATTGATCTTCGTGATGAGATCACCAGTGGCCGCATTGATCGTGTAGATTTCATCGGTCTCGCTGTCACTCCGGATTTTAATCCTTATCGATTCGCTACTCATTTTTTCCGTTTTCATTTCAACACCAAAGTCCCTTTTGTTGTCGATACCAACGAGGCACGCGAGGCCCACTGGCTCACTTGTAAAGAACTTGTGCGCTGTTATGATGAGGGAAAAATTCTTGCCGTACCTCCGGTAATCAAAATGATCCTCTCACTGGGGCAAAACCCTGATCTGAGAAAGATCGATGACCTGAATTTTGATTACGATAAATCGAAATTCGTTCCTTACATTGAAAACCTGAAAGGCATTGTCCAGATCATGCCTGTGTCTCATACGCTTCCGCCTGCTACACGAACGAATGCCTTTCTCATCGGAGGGGTTCTTCTTGATCCATCACCAATCAGTGATGAAGAGTATGATCGTTTTAAAAACACTCTCGGAAAATTTTCCTTTAACAAGATCCTGATTACTCATCATCATCCTGATCATCACGAGCGTTCTACCCGTCTCGCCCAGGAATTTAACGTTCCCATGCTTCTTTCGCAGGATACTCATGATCGTCTTTCAAAAAAGATCCCAGGATACTTCGATAAAGTGAAGACCATCATTGTGAAGGAAGGCGACGTCGTCACGAAATGGCTAAATCATGATGTCGTTGTCTATGAAGTCCCAGGTCACGATAAAGGACAGATCGCTCTCGCGAGTCGCGATCTTTCCTGGTTTATCGCCGGCGATCTCTTCCAGGGTGTCGGAACAGTAGTTATTGGCGATGATGAAGGCGACATGGCGGAATACTTCAAGACCCTCGAGAAAGTCATCAATCTCTCCCCACGTGTCATCTTCCCGTCACATGGAATTGGTCTCGGTGGAGTGAATCTACTTCAGACAACACTCGATCATCGTCGCACGCGCGAGAATCAAGTTCTCACGATGTACAAAGAAGGTCTCACTGTTGATCAGATGCTCGAGAAAATTTATGAGGGTGTAGACAAGGCCCTGTGGCCTTACGCCCGAAAAAATATTGATAAGCATTTAGTGAAATTGAAGAACGAAAGTAAAATCTAGAAAATGGTCGCACGACATGCGACCATAAAAATAAAAGGCCCCGTTAGGGGCCTTTTTAATTAGTTCAGATGAGTCTGATGAATGTAGAGACGATAGATCTTGTCTTTGGTTCTTCTGATAGAGAAGTTGCCAGTCTCTTTTTGATCTAACAGGAACTGATAAAACTCGGGTCTTGTGTCTGCGATTTCGAGAACTGATTTACCTTCGAATTCGCCAAAATCGATCACTACTTTATCCTCTTCGATAATGCCAGTGAGTGGACTCTGTTCCTGCGCCATTATTCCCTCCTTAGAATAGTATGGTCAGTTTCTACCATGAAACTTCTTATGCTTTGATTATGGAAAAAATGTGAACACTTTGAAAAGTGTTAGTTGCGATAAAATTGCTTGAGAAAAACAACCAGAGCGCGAAATTCCTGAGGGTAATCGTCCGACATGAGCTTCTTCACGATCTCGAGTGTGTGGTACATCGAGCGACTATTTCTGAAGGGGCGATCGGAAGTCATCGCGACAATGATATCAAAGACCGCCACGAGCATGGTTTCGATACCAATCACAGTATCATTCTCTTTCGTCGATCTTTTCTTAAGAGCGATATCTTTCAACTTGTCGTTGAGGAAGTGATGGTTTTTCACAATAGTCAGGTAATTCTTCGATAGGGGCACGCGCCCTTCCAGGAGATCAAAAGAATAGTCTGCGTGATTGGCAAACATAAGCTTGTCCCGATCACTCAGGACTTTCAGGTCATACTTACTATCCGGGATCATCGCAATCCCGAGGTCTTTCAGATAGCTCGCCAGGAAAAGATTCTCCACTTCTTTGTCATGAAAAAGATGAATCGACTGCAGGAACGACAGAAGCATCAATGAAGAAAGCATCGGTTGCGAAAGCGTGAAGTGGAAATTCTCATTTTGCAGGCTTTCATAAAACTGGCCATGCAGCTTTTTGTTTTCCATGAGGAATTTGGAAAGGTTCTGTGAGCTCTGAAACTGGAGCATCAGGAGTTCATCGTTGTGCGGATTACGATAAAGCCCACCGAGATTGAGAGAGAGAAGTTTAATGTCTTTTGTTCCATTCTCAATGGGATCGCCCACAGACAGAGAACGCGTGATCTTGACCAGCGCTCCTTCCAGATTTTTTTTGATATCCAGGAGATCATCTTCAAAGACAAAAACTTCAAGGAATGAATTGCGAATGAGTGTGTTGATGATTTCTTTTGACGGCGTGGCCCCTTCATTGATCACGGGGATGAATAAACCGCTGCGAAAAATGTAAGCAGGCTTATTCAGTTTCTTTGCGAGGTGAAGTTCACCCACAAGAATAGGCTTGAGCCTCAGCGCAAGCTTATGGTGATCAACATACGAGGGGATGGAGGTCTGACCCAGCATCCACTTATTTTACTATAAGTTCTGAATGTGCTGGGAAAGAAAATCCCGGAACAAATGTCCGTTTGCTTCCATCATCTTAGGGAACATAGAGATAGGAGTTAGTCCCGGAAACGTATTAATCTCATTGAGATAAATTGTGCCTTCATCGAGGAAGAAATCGATTCGGGATAGGTGTCTGAGCTTGAGTCCATGATAAAGCCTAGAGGAGTAGTCAGTAATGAGCTTTACCTGTTCCGGTGTAAGATTCTTTGCACGGGTGGTGGTGGTGGTCTGGCTGCCTTTGGAATACTTTTCTTCATACGAATAAAAAGCGCCTGGACAGATAATTTCACCCGGATAAGAAATCTGAAGTTTTTTATCAAATTCATATACCGAAACTTCAATCTCTCTCGGCTTCATTCTTTTTTCCACCAGAACAAAAGGTGAAAACTTGAAAGCTTCTTTCACGGTCGCAATCGGATCTTTTCCTTTCTCAACAAGAAAGCATCCGACTGATGAGCCCTGATTGGAAGCCTTCACAACGATATCGCCATAGAGCGCCTGGAAACCTTTCACTCTTTCATTGGATTCAGCGTTGTCTGCAGCAAGAAAAATATAAGGAGTGTTCGGAACACCAAGGGCAGTGGCCCAAAGCTTTGTCGTAATCTTATTGAAGCACATCTTACTCGTCTCAGAATTACATCCGAGATAAGGAAGTCCGATCATTTCAAAATATGCAGGGAGTTCACCCGTTTCACCTGGATAGCCATGGATACACGGAATCGCGACATCCATTTTTGTTCCGGCGTCACTTTGATCCATGGAACGCAGAAACTTCTTCGTATCGAGCATGTACTTCTTGCTCTTCTCGTCCACCCAATCACCGCTCTTATTGATCTCGATCTTCATAACATTCACGAAGTCGAGTTTAGAGAGACAATCCTGAATGTGCTTCACTGAAACAAGAGAAACCTCGTGCTCCGATCCACCACCGCCGCAAAGGAGAAGTACGTTCTTTTTAGTCACGGAGCGCCTTCGGCATTTTCTCTTCATCCAGAGATGCGAAAAGATTCAGGAGATCATTATGCGCGAGAGTTTCTGATTTCATCTCGCCATATTTTCGGAGTGAAACAGTTCCGCTGTTCATTTCGTTGTCACCGATCACCATCATGTACGGAATTTTTCCGGTCTGGGCCTGACGAGTTTTGAGACCCATTGATTCGTTACGGTCATCAACTCTCACGCGATAGCCTTTCTGGAAAAGCTCGCGCTGAAGTTTCTGTGCAGCTTCAAGATGAAGTTCGTTTTTCACCGGAATGACAATCGCTTGTTCCGGGGCCAGCCAGAACGGGAACGCGCCCGCCACGTGCTCAAGATAAACACCGATGAATCTTTCCAGTGAGCCAAGAAGAGCACGGTGAATGACCACTGGTCTTTCCATCTCACCATTCTGATTCGTGAACTTGAGATCAAATCTTTCCGGAAGCTGGAAATCCAGCTGAATTGTACCGAGCTGGAAGTAACGCCCGAGAGCGTCTGCCACCTGGATATCAATTTTTGGGCCGTAGAAGGCACCATCACCTTCGTTGATAAAATATTCTTTTCCGGATTTATCAAGTGCGGCCTTCAGAGCAGCTTCTGCTTTGTCCCAGGTCTCATCACTTCCCATTCTCTTTTCGGGACGAGTAGAAAGACCAATTTTAATTTTCTTGAAACCAAAGTGATCATAGCCGATGAAGAACATTCTCATGAGATCAGCAATCTCATTCTGGATGCCATCAAACTGAATAAAGATGTGAGCATCATCCTGACAGAATGTACGAACGCGAGTGAGACCCGCGACCACACCAGACTTCTCGTAACGATGAAGTCTTCCGAAATCCGCAAAGCGAAGCGGAAGATCACGATACGAGTAACGATGGTGCGAGAACATCAGCATGTGACAAGGACAGTTCATCGGCTTCAGCGCGAACTCTCTCTCATCGATCTGAGTGAAGTACATATTCTCGTGATATTTTTCGTAATGACCGGAAGTGTGCCAGAGATCCACATCAAGAACCTGCGGAGTGATGACTTCCTGATAACCGAACTTCTTGTAGATCCTTCTCATGAAATCCACGAGACCGTTATAAACCGCTGCACCTTTCGGCATAAAAAATGGTGAAGCAGGGGCAACCGGATCAAAGATAAAGAGTTCAAGTTCCTTACCAAGTTTTCGGTGGTCGCGTTTCTTCGCTTCCTCAATCATAGTGAGATATTCGCGAAGCTCTTCTTTGGAATTGAAACAGGCAGCGTAAATACGCTGGAGCATCGGACGATTCACATCACCGCGCCAGTAGGCACCAGCGGTATGAAGAAGCTTGAACCATGGGGAAAGGTCATTGGTTTTTTCAACGTGAGGACCAGTGCACAGATCAAAGAAAGTATCGCCCTGAGTGTAATAGCTGATGACTTCTCCATCGGGAATGTCACGAATCAGTTCACATTTAAGAGACTGGCCACGATCAGAAAAAATCTTCATCGCTTCCGCACGGGAAACTTCATGACGAACAACCGGCATTGGTTTCTTAGTCAGCTCTTTCATCTTTTCTTCGATGGATTTCAGATCTTCATCTGTGAGCTTTTTTTTCATGTCGATGTCGTAATAGAATCCATTTTCGATAACCGGACCAATTCCCAGTTGAACATCATCGTTGGGATAAAGTTCCATGATCGCCTGGGCCATTAAGTGCGCAGTCGAGTGCCGGAGAGTATCGAGATCGTATTTCGCCATCGGGAAACCTTCGTGAAAGTTATTTAGGTGGGAAACAACATATCAAGAAAGTCCCGTTTTATCAATGAGTTAGGTTTCCTAATCAAGGATTCATTATGGTTGTAAGAAAGGATATTCTTACGGCCTGACAGATGGTCCGCGAATGCAGGGTCAATTTGCCTCCACACCTGTTCTTCTTACACGTTTCAATCCACAGGAATCATTGAAAAAAATCGCTTTTTTAAAGTCTCTTTTTCAGACACCTTGCCTTTTAGTAAGGAATGCGGTTTAAGTACCCGACCATCGAACTGTAAGATCAGAATTTCTTACGCGCCTAGGAGGACCTATGGATACCACCCAAACACCATCGATTGAAACAACGATGAGTCGGGCTGTGGTTGATCTGGCAAAAGACGACCGTTTTCTTGCCCACCTTCCCAAAGAATCAAGCCGGATTGAAGGCCAGGGACATTATCGTCTCGCCAAAATCTATTATGACAAGGCCGACTTTGAGAAAGCAGAAGAACATTTCCTTGCAGCTCTCGCTCGCACGGAACTTCCTCAGGACGCATTCGCAGTCTTTAAGATCTACGGATTCCTGATTCGTATTTATTCTGAGTCGCTCAATGAAAGAGAAGCTAACAAGTACATCCAGATGTCTGCTGATCTCCTCGATCAGACAGTTGCTTCACTTCCATCACTCAATGGTGAGTACTTCTACAACGCTGCTGTAGTGAACACTTATAAAGGTGAGTTCGCTGAAGCTCATAAGAACTTCAATCAGGCGTACAGAAAGGCACAGACAGAGAATGAGCCTGAGCTCATGGCGAAGTCACTCTACGCGATGGCGACCAACGCTTATCAGATGAAGAACTTCCAGGACACTGTTACTCATTTGAATCAGCTCAACGAGCTCCTCAATATCCTGAAGAAAGGTTACCTCAAAGGTTCAATGCACCTCTTGTGGGCAAACGCTCTTCGCGAGCTTGGTGACTATGCAGCTGCACTTCCACAGTACGATCTAGCGATGAAGCTTCTTCACTCGAAACGTTGTTGGAACATGCATAACTACGTTCTTCTCAATAAGGGTGTTGCACTTAAGAAGATGGGCGAGTTCTCTAAAGCACTCATGCTCTTTGGTCTTGCTCAGAACTCTCTTGATGATGAGTACTTCAAGCGCCTTCAGCAGCTCATTATGATGGAAGTTGAAGATGTGAACGATTCAAGTGTCGATCTCTACCTTGATCGTCATAACCGCGTGATCCACGAGAAAACTCTCGGTATGATCGACTTCAAGCACAGATTCGTGCTTCTTGAGATCCTTTTCCTTCTGGCACAGACTCCGGGAACTTACTATAATAAGGAAGACCTCGCGAAGATGATCTGGAAAGATGAGTATAATCCTCTTATCCACGATAAGCTGATTTACACATCAATCAGCCGTCTCCGTAAGCTCATCGAGCCGAAAGGAGTGAAGAGACAGTACATTCTTCGTGGTAAAGATGGTTACACCTTCAACCCACGCGTGAATGCCCGTTTCCACAAAGAGAATGAAGTCGTTAAGCAAAAGAACATCGCGAATATCGAAATTTCTTCTCCAGTTTAATCTTTTAGCCTTTTCATTAGGGGTCGGTGCTCAAACGCCGGCCCCGATATCCTCCGACAGATTCATTATGAAGATCCTCGACAAGACAGTGTCTGTTCAGGACCTGGCGTTTCAGCTTCGTAATCTGACCGCTTTGGATTGCGTTTACGATGACTCTTTCATTGTTCGCTATTTCGATAAATCCTTCCTGAAAGAACTCAAAAACTTTCTCGCAAAACTTCCTGCTGATTCTGAAAGTGTCCGAAGCTATCTTCACACCCAGTCGCTTGAGCTGAGAAAAATCCGGACCTTTTTTAAGATGTTAAGATACTCCGAAGACCAGAAGGGAAATGTCTCAAACGAACTCACTAAGCTCGTCCGGGAAACCACCAAAGAAAATAAATGCGGAACGGCCGTTCTATATAAAGACACTTTGAAAACGAACTTTCTCTCGCTCCTGCAGATGGAATTGTATCTTCGCTCACGGTACGGCAATCAATTGAAGACCGCGAAAAACTTTGATGAAGTCCGCAGCTCAGTCGATCTTTTCGTTGAGTCCCTGGATAAGCAATTCACGCATGAATACTACTGGTGAATTAAAGCGACTCGAGCCGCATGACAAGAACGTTCAGGAGATCGACTGGCTCTATTTCCCGCGCCCATGGAAAAGTTCTGACTGGGCCACCCTCAACCCTGACCATCATCGTCTTTGGGGTCTTTTTCAGGATGACCGACTGATTGGTTTTGCTCTTTTTCATGTCCCGCCTCATGATGATACGGCGCATCTTCTCAAAATAGTTCTCATTCCCAAATTCCGAGGCACGGGTCTGGCCCTCCAATTCTGGTCTGATCTCTCGAAAACACTTTCGAAGGAAGGACTCCAAAAGGTCTATCTCGAGGTAGAAGAGTCAAACACTGGGGCCCAACGGTTTTATACCAAGGCCGGATTCAACATTCTTCGAAGAGCGAAATCCTATTACTCCGATGGCGAGGCCGCCATCATGATGCAGTTGACCCTTTGAGTCACTAAGGGTTTAAATTGCTCTTTTGATTAGACTTTGTTAGAAAATAGGCCTGCTCCGTTTTTAAGTTAGGTTTCAGAGGATAGGGTGGTTTGTTTCCATCCTTTTTTTTTATATGGACATCAAACGCGAAAGAATTGGCGTTGAAAAAAAATTCTATCTCATGTGTGAGCCGGTGGTTCAGGAAGCTGGCTACCGTCTTTACGACCTTGAGTATGTGAATACGTCGAAAGTTCTTCGCCTTTATATCCAGGACCCTCGTACGGGATCAGCTTTGATCGATGATTGTGTGAAAGTGGATCATGCCCTCACACCGGCATTCGAGACTGAAACCTGGATTCCGGAAGATGTCGTTCTCGAAGTTTCTTCTCCCGGTGTTTACCGGCATCTTGCGAATCTTGAACACTTCAAGATGAGCATTGGAGAAACCATCGAAGCGGTCATTATGGGCCAGCTTTCTGATGAGCAGTTAAAAGGCGCTCCGAAAGGAATCGCCGGTGAGAAGAAATTCCGCGGGAAACTTCTCGAAGTGAAAGATGAAGAAATTACGATGGAAGTGAAAAACTTCCCGTTGAAGCTAACTTATAAACAATTGAAGAAAGCAAATTTAGACCCTGACTTGAAATCAGTGAAGGGATAAGGAGAGTACAGTGAACTTTTCAGAACTCGGACGTGTGATTGAACAGCTCGGCAAAGACCGCGGCATCAAGAAAGAATTTATCGTTGGTGCCATCGAGCAAGCATTCCTCGTCACTGCCCGCAAGAAGTTCGGAATCCAGGGTGAATACGAAGCACGTTATAACGAAAACGACGGCGAAGTTGAAATCTACCAATACAAAAACGTAGTCGATAAAGTTCGCGATCCTATCGTTGAAATTGATTTCGATGCTGCCAGAAAGCTTGATGAAGCTGCAGAAGTGGGCGATCAGCTCGGTCTCAAAATTGAGAACCCAGGTTTCTCACGTGTAGATATCCAGACTGCTAAACAAATCATTTTCCAGAAAGTGCGTGATGCGGAAAGAGATATTCTTTTCTCTGAATTCAAGCACCGTGAAGGCGATCTCGTTACAGGCATCGCACGTCGCTTCGAGAAAGGTAACGTTGTTATCGATCTCGGTAAGTCAGATGCGATCCTTCCTAAAAAAGAAATCATTTTCGGTGAATCATTCAAGCCTGGTGACCGTATCCAGGCCTACCTCTCTGAAGTTGTGATGACCAACAGAGGTCCGGAAATCCGTCTCTCAAGAACTTCTCCGATGTTCCTCGTAAAACTCTTTGAAGTTGAAGTTCCGGAGATCGCTGACGGCACAATTGAAGTAAAGGCGGCCGCTCGTGAGCCAGGACATCGCGCGAAGATCGCGGTGACTACTCGCGATCGTGACATCGATCCGGTCGGTGCCTGCGTAGGTATGAAAGGTTCACGCGTTCAGAATATCGTGAATGAACTCCAGGGCGAGAAGATCGATATCGTTCGCTGGAACGAAGACACTGAGACATTCTCTCGTGCGGCACTCGCACCTGCAGATATCCAGTCAATCTCACTAAACCATGAAGATCATACTCTCGACGTTATCGTTGAAGACGATCAACTTTCACTCGCTATCGGTAAGCGCGGCCAGAACGTTCGTCTCGCGGCCATGCTCACTGGATGGAAAGTGAATATCATCTCAAAAGCAAAACTCCAGGAGCGCGTGAAACTTGCTGTAGAAAACCTCACTCAGCTCGCTTCTATTTCAGAAGCTACTGCACAGGTTCTCGTCCAGAAAGGGATCATGTCGATCGTTGACCTCTCAGGGGCTGAAGCTGAAGACGTTGCCCGTTATCTCGGCAAGTCTGTTGCTGACGCTAAGACAATGGTTGAAGCTGCCCAGAACGCTCTTGAAGACGAAAGCATCAAGAAAGATCTTGATGAGAATGCTGAAATCATCTCTGCTTCTGCCGTTCCTAATCAGACCGGATTCAAGCGCAGAGAAGGTACTGATACAGTGAAGAAAGGCGATGACATGACGAAGTTCTCGGAAGCTGAAAGAAGACTTCGTGAAGAGCTCGCTGCCTTCAAGCTGAAGTAAGTAAGAAAAAGGTAAACGGAGAAAATAATGTCCAAGAAAGTCTACGAACTAGCCAGCGAAATTGGAGTGCCATCACTCGATCTCGTCGAGAAGCTGAAGTCCATGGGGTTCAACGTCAGAAACCACATGGCATCACTTACTGACGAAGAAATCGTGAAGGCCAAGGCCGCTTATGAAGCGCCGAAGGCAAGTGCCGCCCCTGTGAAAAAAGCAGTGGTCCGGAAAGTCGTCAAGAAAGAAGCTGCCGCTCCGGTTGAAGAAGCTCAGAAAGCTGAACCGACTGAAGAGCCCGCAGTTGCTGTCGTTAAGGCACCTGAAGTTGCTCCCACTCAAGCCGCTGCTCCTGAAGCCGCTGCAACTTCAGCTGCTGAAGGTGACAAGCCAAAAGTTGTAACCGTTAAACGGAAAACAAAAGCGCAGAAAGAAGAAGAAGACAAAAAGGCTGCTGAGGCCAAGGAAGAAGCGAAGGAAATCGCGGCTCGCGAACAGGCGGCTCGTGATAATAATGAACCTCTCCCTGCTACCGCGTTCAACACTTCGAAGACGCGTGATCCGAAAAAAGATTACTACGAGGAAAAACGTCACGTTTTCACTCCGATCTTCACGCCAGATCCTGAAAAGAAAAAGACTGATACGCCAGAGAAGAAACAATTCTCTGACAATCGTCTCATGCCGAAATTCCCTGAAGGGGAGACTGAAGAAGAACGTGATAAGAAGCGCATGGGCGACCTTGCCGCTGTCATGGGTAAAAAGGCCGGCGCTGGTAAGCGCGACCTGACTACGATCCGCGCTGAAGAAGAAATGAAGTACGCCACCCAACTCGTTGGTAAGGCGATTTATACAGCTGCGAAGAAAAAGAAAATTTATACTGGTCCAACTCAGAAGACTCTCATCACTGAGATGAAAGAGTCCAAGCGCGTGGTTGATGTTCACGGCATAATCACTGCTAACGATCTTGCTCATAAGCTCGGCCAGCGTTTTGAGGCCTTTGCCAATAAGCTTCTTGAGATAAATCTCCTCGTAAGAGCGGATGATTATATTGGCGTGAAACTCGCAGGCGTTATCGCTGCTGTTTACGGCTTCCGAGTTGAAGACGTGGCCTTCAGTGAGGATGCTGTCCTTAATAAGAAAGAAGGCGAAGATAAGTCTCAGTATCCGACACGTAACCCGATCATCACGATCATGGGACACGTTGATCACGGAAAGACTTCACTTCTCGATTACATCCGTAAGGAAAAAGTAGCTTCTGGTGAGGCGGGTGGTATCACTCAGCACATTGGCGCGTACTCTGTGCAGTGGAATGATGCCACTCTTACGTTCCTCGATACTCCTGGCCACGCGGCCTTCGGGGCCATGAGACAGCGTGGAGCGAACGTCACTGATATTGTAGTACTCGTGGTTGCTGCTGATGATGGTGTTATGCCTCAGACAGTGGAATCAATTAAGTTCTGT
Source organism: Bacteriovoracaceae bacterium (assembly GCA_045805035.1). GTDB lineage: Bacteria > Bdellovibrionota > Bacteriovoracia > Bacteriovoracales > Bacteriovoracaceae > Peredibacter. The sequence goes on along the minus strand of JBJMLZ010000104.1, from coordinate 4,335 downwards.
AAAAATGCCGGCTGTCCGATCATCGTTGCAGTTAACAAGATTGATAAGCCAGGTGCCAATCCGGATAAGGTGAAGCAAGGGCTTACTGAGTACGAACTCCTCCCTGAAGATTGGGGTGGTCAGACTCAATACGTGAATGTTTCTGCTCTCACCGGTCAGGGCATTGATGATCTCCTCGAGGCGATTCAGCTTCAGGCAGAAATCATGGACCTTCGTGAAAACGCAAAAGGTCCGGCAGAAGGTGTTGTGATTGAATCGAAGATCGAAATTGGTCGCGGTCCGGTTGCTACAATTCTTATTCAGAAAGGCACACTTGCTAAAGGTGATGCGATCGTTGTTGGCGAAACATCCGGCCGTGCTCGCTCACTCATGGATTTCTCCGGCAAGATGCTGAACGATGCTGGTCCTTCAACTCCAGTTCAGATCCTTGGTCTTGAATCAGTACCTTCTCCTGGTGACATTCTCAACGTTGTGAAGAACGAGCGTGAGGCCCAGAGGATTGTTGATAACCGCGTGAACGAAAGAAAAGCACTTGCGACGACAAGTGTTGAGAAGAAAACCTCGAGCCTTGAAGACTTCTTCGCAACTGCTCAGAATAACTCTGAAGCTGAGAAGAAAGTTCTCAAGCTTATCGTTCGCTCTGACGTCCAGGGTTCATATGAGGCGATCAAGAATGCTATCCAGCACCTCGGTAACTCTGAAGTTTCAGTTGAAATGATCGGCGGTGGCGTTGGTGCCATCACAGACAATGACGTGAACCTTGCTGCGAGCTCGAAGGGCTATATCATGGGCTTCAATATGAGACCTGTGACAACTGCTCGTCGTATCGCTGAAGAAAAAGGCGTCGACATCAAGACATACTCGATTATCTACGAACTCATTAACGATGTGACACTCGCCCTTGAAGGCATGCTCACACCGGAGAAAGTAGAGAAGTATATTGGTCGTGCTCAGGTCAAGGAAACTTTCTCAATTCCGAAAGTTGGTACGATTGCTGGTTCTTCCGTTATTGACGGTAAGATTGAGCGCGGTTGTAACATTCGTCTCCTCCGTGACGGCAAGATCCTTTACGACGGAAAACTTTCAACACTGAAGCGCTTCAAAGACGAAGTGAAAGAAGTGAAGAACGGTTACGAGTGTGGTATGGCGCTTGAAAACTTCAATGATATCAGAAGCGACGACTTGATCGAGGCCTACATCATGGAAGAAAAGAAGCGCACCCTTACCTCTGAGGCCACACTTTAATGGCCGGACAGCAGGGACGTGGTAATAAATTTTCGAAGGTAAAATACGAGGAGAAGGTCCGCGATTTCATCAACACGGCTTTACGCCGGGAATTCGCGGATCCTCGACTTGTGAATGTTTCTGTCACTCACGTTGAACTCACCCAGGATTATTCACACGCAAAAGTTTTCTGGGACACCTTCGATACAAAAAAACGCGGAGACGCCAAAGAGGCGATTGAAGCTACTGCCGGTCGGATGAGAAAGCTTCTCGCGAGTAAGATGGAAGTCCGCCACACTCCGGAAATCCACTTCATTTACGATTCATCTTTCGATGACGAAAATAAAATCTCAAAGCTCCTTGATAACGAATCCTCGGATGAAGAATAAGCGTCCCGTCCTTTTTCCCCCTCTGATATTCAATGTCTATAAGCCACCTGGAATGACGTCTTACGATGTTGTTCGACACTTTAAGCGCAATCTTCCGGAAGGCTTCGGGAAGATCGGCCACTTCGGTACACTCGATCCTTTTGCCGAGGGAGTTCTCATGATTGGGACCGGAGGTGCAGCGAGGCTCAATGACTTCATCCATGAATATCTTCCGAAAACATATCTTGCGACAGGCAAACTTGGAGAAGAAACTCCAACCGGAGATCCGACTTCAGAAGTTGTGCAAAAAGATAATTCTCCATATCTCACTCAGGAAATTGCGCGTCTCCCGAAAGAGTTTATCGAGGAACGCGCGCGCCTGCGTTTTTTGGGAGAATATCTTCAGACTCCTCATAAATTTTCTGCGACGAAATTCATGGGAAAAAACCTTCATGAGTGGGCGAGAGAAGGAGTGGAGGTAAAAAAAGAAGCGGTAGCACGGACGATTCATTCACTCGATATCGTAAATTTTGATTTCCCCCTACTGACGATCAGGTCAACCGTGAGCTCCGGAACTTATATTCGTTCGCTCTTCACTGAACTGTCGCAGGAGCTTGGCACTCTCGGGCACCTTCTTACCTTGAAAAGAGAAAGGGTTGGTCATGTCATTTCAGAGAACGGACTTCAGGAAAAAGAATGGCCCGCCAACAAAGATCCCGAGTTCATGAAAAAAGGCATGTCCGTTCTTGATGTCCTTCCTTTCGGAAAAATTATTCTGGATGAGGATAAGGTGAAAATTTTCCGCAACGGAGGTTTTCTCAAAGATCTGGCCAGCGCGTCCGGGGAAATGAATTCTCCTTTCCGGTGGATGATTGATCAGAAAAATGAAGTTCTGGGTTTAGGCGAATGGAAAACGGAATCCGAACTTCGTCCTAAGATAAACTTTCATTCAGAGGCTTAAGCTTTTTCTCCATCTGATCGTAGCCTTCGAGAACTTTCGACCAACAAGCGAAAGCAAACTCATCCGCCGAAGCGTAATTCTCCGGAAGAATTTCCTTATGAATAATAATTCCCACGTGACGGCCGGGACGAACGAGTCCCTTATCTGTGAGAACTCCGCGAGTGCCGTAAATACTGTTCGGAATCACCGGGATTTTTTCGTTCCAGGCAAAAATCAGGAGTGTTTTCTTTACCTCTTCAAAGCTCTTCGGACGCGCCACTTTGGATCTCGTTCCTTCCGGATAAACCTGAACTCCAATCCGGTCTTCGAGAATTCTGTTCTTGGTCTGAATGAAAACTTTTTTACGTGAACCATGACTTGAACGCGAGACCGGCATGGCACCCGCAATCCAGCCCATGAGACCGACGATTGGAATGTAGAGCACTTCTTTTTTCATAATCGGCGGCACCTGATACATGGTGAAGATCAGGGGAATGTCGATATAGCTCTGGTGATTGGCCACATAGAGACCGAAAGGAGGCTTCGTCTGGAAGCCCGGTGAGCGATAGTCTTCGGCAATGTCGATTTTCGCCTCACAGACATGTCGCATTATTTGCTCAGAAATCCATTTCCAGAGGTAAGAAGTCCTTTTTATCCTCTCCTGGAGGCTGAAAGGAATATAGAGAAGGGCCACCAAAGCGACGGCGGGAAAGACAAAAGCAGCGACAGCAAAGGCCTTTAACTGAGTAAATAAAATGCGCATGATTCATCATACTGAAAAACCCTTTCTTCGAGAAGGAAGCCTCGCACCTTTTTGTTCTCTTTTATCGCTCGTTTAGGCTATAATACGAAAGATTTAACAGGTCTTCAGGAGTCAATTGTGTCAACCAGCTTAATCGCCATGGGCGTCGCTCTTTTTCTGGTCATCAATCTTGTTGTGGGACTGGGAGTTCTTTCACTCCTTTTTGGTACCTTCGACACTCTCTTTGGGAAGCCAAAGCTGACGATTCTTCGTGCTACGAAAAACGGAAATTACTTTGCCTTCGGTTTCAAATGGAATTCCGCGAAGGAACCTGCTGCGATCGATACGATTAAACTTCGTCTCTTCAATCCCTTTGGTTCTCCCACTCAGGTTGAAGCTTCACAAAGTTTTGAAAGTCAGCGTTCAAGCTTTGCACTTGAAGCTGATCTTGGACCAGCGTTCATTGAGCTTCTCGGTGCGAAGAATTTTGAGCTCGCGATCATCACTATCGATGTCGGCTCTTCAAAAGACGGCGTGAATTTTTCATTTGAAATGAAAGGTCCTAAGTTCCGTCGCATGATCGAAGAAGCGAATCAGACTGTTGCTGAATTCGTTTCTCAGAACAATCTCGATGTGAAAAAAGAATCTAAGCCGCCTATCGACATTCCCATCAGAAGTTTCATCGCTGACACAGTTCCCGGTCGCGGGCCAATGCTGAAAGTAGCTACGAACCCGGTTTTTGCTGGAGACTTTACTGCTGCTCCAACTACTACCGGTGGTGCGGGTGGTGCTCCTGCCGCTGAGAACTTCAAGATCGCTAAGGTGTGGATCGAGCCAGGCTGTATTGTTTGTAACGCTTGTGAAGATATCTATAAGGATGTTTTCGAAGTGACTGCTACCACTTGTCTCATTCGTCCGGGGGCACCTCTGGATGATGGTCTCCGGATTCAGGAAGCTGCAGAAGCTTGTCCGGTCGAAGTTATTAAATTTACCAAGGCTTCATAATAAAAAAAGCCCCTCTCTGGAGGGGCTTTTTTTTTGCGATTATTAAAATTTTTACA
>JBJMLZ010000103.1:0-6998 GCA_045805035.1 Bacteriovoracaceae bacterium | reverse complement strand
CAGCTCGGGGTGATCTTTCTTCAATCGATTAAGTAATGTGGATTTGCCAGTGCCCGAAGGCGCACAAATCACAATCATCTTGCCGGACATGATTTATTCCAGATTGAGGGCCTGTTCTCTGATCTTCTCTAATTGTACTTTCATCTCAACGACATGCGAGGAGATTTCCGGATGGGCAGATTTTGATCCCAGTGTATTCGTCTCGCGACCAAGCTCCTGGAGAAGGAAGTCGATCTGCCTTCCGATCTCTCCGGAAGAATTCAGAACGCCTCTCAGCTTCTGAAGATGGATCTTTGCCCGATTGATTTCCTCGTCTACTTCCAACTTCTCAAGATAATAAACAATTTCCTGAAGGAAGCGGGATTCATCAATCACTACGTCTTTGAGTTTTTCTTTGAGCTTCTGCTGGAGCTTCTCGCGCATGATCTCCGGATAATCACCTTTGAGCTTCTCGACTTTTGCGAGTCTGGACTCATAGTCATCAAGGTGCTCGAGAAGTTTGTTCACGAGCTTATGTCCTTCCTGCGCGCGCGATTCTTTCAGCGCTTTGATTGCCACATCCAGAGACTTCTGAAGAAGCGGAACCATTTCTTTTTCACGTTCCCCGTCTTCTTCGAGAGAGAAATCAGAACGCAGGAACTCAGTTGGTGAAACTGAAAATGATGATCCGGTTTTCGCAAATACCGGTTTCATGAGGAGGAGATAATCTTCCACTTTTTTTGTATCGATCTGAAAAGTCGCGTAGCCCTTATCCATTTTTTTATAGGAAATGCTGATGTCAAAACTTCCGCGACGGAATTCATTATCAAGCTTTGAGCGCACTTCGAGTTCCTGCGAATTAAAAAGTGAGCTCATGCGAAACTTGAAATCCTTGAAACGATTGTTCACCGTCTTGATCTCAGTCGTGATGGTGTACTCTTCGCCCTTGGCCTCGCCCTTTCCGAATCCGGTCATCGAATAAACGGCCATGTTATTCCTTTCCGTCTTCAGAATCGACAGTGATCGTCGTGTTCCCCATCTGGCGGAACTTCTCAAAACGTTTTTGCATCATGAGATCTGTATCTTCTTTGATTAAAGCATTGAGTGAATTCATCACAGCTTCTTTCACTTTCTCAATCGCCTGATCAGGATAGCGATGAGCCCCGCCTGATGGTTCTTTGATCACGCCATCAACAACTTTCAATTCGAGTGCCTTGGCGGGTGAAAGTTGAAGAGAGTTCGCAGCGGTTTCTGCCATCTTCGGATCAGACCAGAGAATGGAAGCGCACGATTCAGGAGAGATCACCGAGTACACGGAGTACTCCATCATGAAAACTTTGTCGGCTACTGCGATACCGAGTGCACCACCCGATCCCCCTTCACCGATAATGATTGATACGATGGGTGACTTGATGTTGAACATCTCTTCAATGTTCTGAGCGATCGCGAGGGCCTGGCCGCGCTCTTCCGCGCCGATGCCCGGATACGCACCCGGAGTATCAACGAAAGTGATCACGGGAATGTTAAACTGCGAAGCGAGTTGCATAACCCTGAGGGCCTTTCTGTATCCTTCGGGATTGGCCATGCCGAAATTGCGTTTGATTTTTTCCTGAGTCTTGCGGCCTTTCTCAATACCGATGACTGCTACTTTTTGTCCGTCGATAAAACCAAAGCCAGTGATCATCGAAGGATCATCAGAGAATCTGCGATCGCCATGCACTTCATGAAAGTCAGTGACGATTTTTTCGATGTAGTCGATCGAGTGAGGTCTCATCGGATGACGGGACAGCTGAGTGCGCTCCCACGGCGTGAGCTTTTTATAGATGTCTTCGAGCATCTGATTGACCTTGGCCTCGAGGGCCGCGATCTCTTGGGAGAAGTCGATGTTCTTGTTGCTTGTTTGGCTGCGAAGTTCGCGAATCTGATTTTCAAGCTCCGAAACCGGGCGCTCAAAGTCCAGGGTAAAATCCATCCTTGCCTCTCAGGTAAGTAGGTGAGAACACTAATTAAAAAGTAGCGTTCAAATTACCTTTTTCAGAAGAGAAATGCACCCTATTTGGCACGCGTCATTCACTCAATCAGGTGAATAGGCGTGACGATTCCGTTAAAGCTATGGTTCCAGGCGGCCGAATACCCGTTGAGTCCGGAAAATACCACGTGATCACCCACTGCCAGTGAGTAAGAATTGTCGAGAGAAAGTCTCAGAAGATCAGATTCATCACAGGTTTGTGAGCCGTAAAAAACCTCACCTTTCACTTCCAGACGCGTCTCTTTTCCCACGGAAAAAAAAGCATGACCGGTGACATGAGACCATTGCAGACTCGCGCGCGCGGAAAGGTTTCCTTCAATGATAACCCGATCAGAAAAACGTTTGATCGATGAAATACGCGTGAACGCAAAACCGAGATCCTGACTGAAAGATCGGCCGGGTTCCAGGGTGAGATCCAACGAGCTCCTGGAAATTTCTTCGAGGAGAGATTCATCCCGGATGTTCCAGCCTCCACCAATATTGAACATGGAAAGATGGGAATGTTTTTTTTTCAATGTCTGGAAGTAGTGAAGAAAAATCTGGAGAAGTGCGCGATCATTTTTTTCGCTTGCGTGATGGAGATGAATTCCATCGATGCTCTTTCCGTTATCTTTGAGGAGATTCTCAACTTCACGATGTTCGAGACCAAAACGAGAAAGATATTTCAGAGGATGATTTTCGGGAAGTAGAGAAGTCGTATTCACTCTCAGAGAAAGCTTGAATTGATGATTCTCTTTGAGCGCGATCAGTTCCGGAAGATCTGAGGGATTCTCGACGTTATACCAGATTGTCGCTTTCGGATTTTCAGAAAGTATTTTGCGAAAATCATCGAGCGGACATCTCGTGAGCCAGAGGGTCAAATTCTTTCCATACTCTTTCACGAGACAATATTCGCGGTAATTGGAAACATCTGCACCATCGATGAGGGGTAGAATTTTTTGAAGGGCACTTGCATCCGGAAAAGATTTCACCGCAATCAGAAGCGTCTGAGCGCCAAGATTTTTTTTCGCGGCTACCGCTCTCTCCGCCATGGAAGTTAAATCGTAAACAAGCCCCGATTCCGAGGGAGGAGCGAGCATATATTTTTTCATCGCCGGACTTAAATTCATACGCACCTTTGCGTTAATGCTTTGCGGAACTGACGTGGGCCACTTCGATGATAGTATACACCCTGATGAAAATTGAAGAAATTCCCCTTTTTACATTGGCGAAGGCCTTCCCTAAATGGATCGACGAAAAGCCTTTGTTCTCGGAAAATTTCCCGGAATTTATCTACGATGTTTCTTCCGAATCTCCACGCGTCCGGATTATTCATACAGACAGGGTTTTGTTCGTCCTTGAAGACAATATTCCTGAACTTCGCGTTCATGGTCACTTCAAGAGTTGGGACGATCTCGCACTTGTCTCAGAATTTTTAGAAAAGCCGGTTCACATCGTCTCGAGGTTCAGGCCGGAGGATGAAGCCGGAATGGTGGTGGATCCTTTTCTCCTCTACAAAACCGAGCATCACTTGGTCACCGGTTCTCAAACCTCATTCGGGAATATTGATTCTCATGAAGCCGCGGCCTTTGTGAGAAATAAAAATCCCGAGCTCTTCGGGAGGCTCCTTCTCACTCTCATTGATCTCTCAGTTAAAGAAAAACTTTATTCGGTTATGCGCGACGAGAGGGGAGAAATAATTTTTCTCCATCTCGCGAGAAAGTATGGCGAAACGTTTGACGGCGTTTACTTATGGAGTTCATTCCCTTTCAGCGGAACCGCCACGGCCTATCTCCAATCCGTGCAACGCCTGGGGATCCACCGGATGTCATCGCTCGTCTTGAAGTCCAACGAACGCTCAAAGATTTTCCATGAATTCCTGGGCTATCGATTTGTCCGTGAGCATTCCTTCAGAATTACTTCTGAGAAGTGATAATCGTTTTCATCGCATGGAAGTGATGATTTTCCACTTCGAAGAACACGGGAATGATATCCCCTTGAGGTTCTTGTCCAGGCCGAAGCGAAATTTCTCCAGTCCCATTCCAGGCATGCAATCGGATTTTCTCGCCCACGAGCGCCGGCCATTTCCTGAAGGTCTCTTCCCAGAATGAAGACGCAGACATGCGATTAGGAACTGGTCTTCCTTCACCATCACTTCTCACGGGGACATAATAGGCGGTCCATCCGATCCAGGTAAAAAGGGCATCGGAGAGGGAACTTGCATCAAGGGGTGAAGAAAAATTCCCGGCGAGGTTCAGGAGCTTCTGCACCTGTGACTGAAGAGTGGTCCGTTGGATGCGATTGAATTGATCGCCGAGATCTTTGCGGGCCGCCAATGGCCTCGTGAGATTCACCCCGAAAAGATTGTCTCCGTAGCCTTCCGACTTTGTCACTTCCCAGCCGTCCGCTTCTTTTTCTTTCATCCACATCGAAAGATTTTCGGTCGGCAATTTTTGTTTCCATATTGAAGTCAGCGAAACTTCTTCGGTCATCATTTCCAGGTGCTCGTAAAAAGCATTAAATGCGTCGTCTTCACTGAGCACCTCAGGGCCGAGAAGGTACGTAAAGGCCCTCAGAGTATTTTTTATCGCCGATTCGGCTTCAGAAAAGGAGCTCGACCTCACGCGCGCCTTTGCCCAATTTCCTTCGTCACCATTTTCCCAATGAACTTCCAGGTAAAGCGCAAGTTTTCCCAGGTAGTCGGGCCAGAAAATTGATTCTTCATCCACGCATCTTCCATCGAGGAGAAGATTATCAGGTGTCGCATTGGTGAGGCCGGTCAGGTAAGCAAGAGAAGCGTATGAGGCCATGACCTGTTTCTGGATGCCACGAAAGTCGTCGCTCCGAAATTTTTCCCGGAGATAAAAAAGTAATTCTCTCTTCTCATCTTCCATTATCGTGGGGCCAATCGCAGAGAGGCGTGGCCCATCCTGAAGTCTCGTCAGAACACCGAGATGTTTTTCATCTTGTCCCATTCTCTGTTGAACACTCACAGGATAAACACATCCCGCAGGCAAGCTTGCATCCAGGAGGTTCGCGAGGATGAACGATTTTATTGCATCTGCGAGCCCAAGATTTCCCGCGGCTTCTCCGAACTCATGAGAGAGAGAAGGTATCGTCACTCCGACTCCCTTCGTCTGAAAGGGCGGCAAAGAGAGATGGCGGCCCATGCCCAGGTGGGATTTTCTCCACGAAGGATCGAAGTGCTCAACAAATCGGATCACTTCCCCGTCCCTCTGGGGCGTGAAAATAGATTGCTCCAGAAGTTCAGGACCGGCCACGAGCAAAGAATTGTAGAGCACAGTTCTCGTCGCAAGATGAGTCGCCTTCACAGGGACAAATGTTGTGCTTCGGTACTTCATATTGCTATGCTAAGCTTAATTTCACTGGTGGTCACATGGACGTTTTAAATTATTTCGGCCCTCCTCTGGTCAAGCTTCGTGGCGAAGAGCTGGTGGTCAATGAGCTGAATGATTATATGGACAAGGTCCTGCTTCACACGGAGAAGAAACAACCCTTTTTTGCCCATTGGATAAAGCCCGGGTTTCTTGAGAGCGTTGAAAAGTATGTGCTGAAACTCGGCAGCGAATTCCATCAGACATTCGCTAAAGATTCATCAACGACATTGACGATAGAGAGCATGTACATCGTCTCCCAGCGTCGCGGCGTATGGAATAATCTTCATCACCATACGGGTGACATCGCCGGCATTCTGTACCTAAGGATTCCGAAGGTCCTTTGGGACATGCCGTATCCGGAAGACACTTCCGGTTTTAATCCGGGCGGGATAGCCTTCGCCCTGGGAACGCCTGGCCCGTATCACAAAACTCTTTGCAACGTGAATCCCAAGGACGGAGAGCTCTATCTTTTTCCTGCCAACGTTCTTCATACGGTTTATCCCTTTGAGAGCGATGAAGAGCGCAGATGCTTTGTGTTTAACTTGAACAGACAGAAGTAATATTATGGAAATTGTAAATCATTTCGGTCCCGCGATGGTGAAGTTCACAGCTGACTCTCACATCATTGATGTGCTTAACCACTATGCCGATCACGTACTGGAAAATGAAGGACTCCTGAAAGGACTGGATTACACGGAGAACCTGTCCAGTGCTGTTCATGGATCGTTTAAAATTAAAGTGGGATTTTTGAAGGAAGTTGAAAAGTATCTCCTTCAGTCAGCGACGGAGTACCTTGAGAAATTCGCATCCCATCTCAAAGATGATCATACGTTTGAGATTCAGTCGATGTGGTTCGTCTCACAAAAAGAAGGCAGCTGGAGTTACCTCCATGATCACGTCTGTGATCTGGCAGGAATTATCTATCTCAAAGTTCCTCAGGATCCTGCCTATGGGCTTTCCCCGGGGGATCCTCGGGCAAATTTCCCTGGCGGCATCTCTTTCACGCAAGGAACGCCGGGGATTTTCCACAACGCGACTGCCATCATCAAGCCGAAAGTCGCGGCGTTTTATCTCTTTCCTGCATCTCTCCTGCATACGGTTTATCCGTTCTTCGGTCCCGAAGAACGTCGATCATTTTCTTTTAATATGAAGTTAGTGAAGAAAAATAAAACTGGAAATTAGGCCCCGCAGATTTCTCTGACGCCTTTGATGCCGATGATGCCGTAGGTTTCCTGGACTTCAATTGTTTCGATGTTCACTTTTCCTAGCCCGTCGAATTGGTGATCACCGAGAGAGTATTGGTGATTACTTTCAAGATCAGTTTCGAGAAGTCCCGCACGGGTGAGAAGCGTGATGAATTCAGTAATTTGTTTTGAGTTTTCCGCGCCTAATTCCTGAACCAATTTTTCCATGGTAGTTCCGGCTGCAAGGAGCGGAATACATTTCGTCAGTTTTCCTGAAACAGTGATGAGATCATCATGATCGAGTGTGATGATTCGGGTAACTTCACCTGTGCTTGACGTAATCACTGAAGAGTTGAACTTTAGCATATGCAGAAATTCTATATGAGCTTGGTACCCTAGTAAATATACTTATTTAAGTCACCGGAATAT
>JBJMLZ010000102.1:0-5747 GCA_045805035.1 Bacteriovoracaceae bacterium | reverse complement strand
CTTCGCTTCAGCACGCGCGAAAGTTTTTTCCACACCTGCGATGTGAATCATGTGAGCGGCGAGTGCCACGGAAAGATCAGTGAGATCCTTCGGGCCGTTGCCTTTCAGAGTCTCAACACTCTCGATAATTTCATGAGTGTGTCCGACCGCGCAGCCAAGCGGCTGGTTCATGTCGGTGATGAGTGCGACTGCTTTTTTCTTGAAGCGCTTGGAAGTGGCGATAAGACTTTTTCCGAGTGCGCGCGCATCTTTGGTTTCGCGCATGAAAGCACCCGTGCCGGTTTTGATATCAAAAACAATTCCGTTCGCACCTTCGGCGAGTTTCTTACTCATGATTGAAGCAGTGATCAGCGGAATAGAATCAATCGTCGCGGTCACATCACGAAGAGCATAGATAAGGCGATCGGCAGGCGCGATCTCCGGCGTCTGTCCCATGAGGACGAGATTATCTTTCAGAAGTCTTTCTCTGAATGTATCGAGATCAAGTGCAGTCCGGAAACCACGAACGGCTTCAATCTTGTCGATGGTGCCTCCGGTGTGACCAAGACCCCGGCCGGCGATCATCGGAACTTTCACTCCGGCAGCAGCGGCAATAGGGGCGAGGATGAAAGAGGCCTTGTCGCCAATACCACCCGTGGAATGTTTATCGATGACATTTTTCCCGGGAAACTTCACCTGGGCTCCGGATTCGAGCATGGCGTCCGTGAGCGCAGCAGTTTCTGTCACGTCCATGCCCTTCAGGAACATCGCCATGAGCATCGCCGACATCTGGTAATCGGGAATGATATTTGTAGTGTAACCCTGGATGAACCACATAACCTCATCACGGGTCAGTTTTTCACCGTTCTTTTTCTTATCGATGAGGCCGTAGACCTGATATTTTTCTGCGCTCATAATTTGCCAAGTTTAAGAGAGGAACTTATCATAAGATAGAACCATAATTATTTGCAAACGGCATCCTTCAATTCCAGGGTATTTGCATGAAGAAAATCATCGCTTTTTTCCTCGCTCTCAACCTTCTCTCGGTGGCGGCCTTCGCTCAGGAAAATAGCGAGGACGACATCATTAAGAATACTCAAAACGATATTCTCATCGTCGCCGGTGCGGGTGCTGCTGGTGCGATTCTTGGTCTTTCCACACTTTCATTTGTCGACATGCCTTCCCGCCATATTTCCAACATCTGGACCGGGGCCGCTCTCGGTATCATCGCGGGTGTTGTATGGGTCGCGTACAACAGCGCGCAAAGAGGGCAGGAAGATCTACAAGGCGAAGAGGCCTCGCTTAATTTCAATTCGAGTGAACGACTGGCCTGGCATCAGAAGAACAGCGTTCTTACATCCCCTCAAGTGCAGTTTGGCACTGAAATCTGGCGTACCTCGTTCTAATCACACGAGCTTTCCCTTGCCATAGTTTTTTACTCTTCGATATAACCCAATGAGTTATACCCATTTTTATTTTCCTGGAGTTGTATGAACTTAGAGTCATTTTTCCGTGGTGTACTGGGTCTCGCCGTCCTCACTGCTCTTCTTTACCTCTTTAGTTCCAAGAAAAAGCACATTGAATGGAAGACGGTTGGTGTCGGTTTTCTCATGCAGTTCATCTTCGCGGTGGGGATCATTCACGTTCCTTTCATCGCTGCGGTTTTTGAAAAGGTCTCAAGCTTTTTCGTGATTGTTCTCGACTTCACTAAGCAAGGCTCTGGTTTTGTTTTCGGAAATCTCCTGAACGTTCAATCGACCGGATTTATTTTTGCATTCCAGATTCTTCCGACAATTATTTTCTTCTCTGCTCTCACATCGCTTCTTTTCTACCTCGGGATTCTTCAGAAAGTTGTTTACGGTCTTTCGTGGCTCATGGGGAAATTCCTCAAGATCTCCGGCGCAGAAAACCTTTCAACAACTGCGAACATCTTCCTTGGTCAGACGGAAGCTCCGCTTCTCGTAAAACCTTATCTTCCGAAGATGACCCGCTCTGAAATTCTTTGCGTGATGGTCGGCGGTATGGCCAACACTGCAGGGGGAGTTCTCGCGGCCTACGTGGGCTTCCTCGGGGGCGATGATCCGGTTCAACAGCTCTTCTTCGCCAAACACCTTCTCGCGGCATCCGTGATGTCTGCTCCGGCGACAATCGTGGTTTCGAAAATGCTTCTTCCGGAAACAGAGCTCGTGGATGAGAAAATCGAAATGTCCGAGGAAAAAGTTGGCGCCAACGTCATCGAAGCGATCGCGATCGGTACCGAAGACGGACTCAAGCTTGCTTTCAACGTGGGTGCGATGCTCATCGTATTCATCGCGATGATTGCGATGGTGAATTACGTTCTTTCTGATGTTCTCGGTTACTACACTGGCCTCAACACTGTGATCGCAAACTGGACGGGTGGACAATACCAGGGCCTCACCATGCAGTTCGTGTTCGGTTACATCTGCGCTCCATTCGTATGGCTTCTTGGTGTAGCGAAATCCGACATGGTTTATATCGGGCAGCTTCTCGGTGAGAAAACTGCATTGAACGAGTTTGTGGCCTACACGACACTCGGAAAAATGAAAGTTGAAGGAGTTCTTAAAGATCCGAAGTCGATCATCATGGCGACTTACATTCTTTCTGGCTTTGCGAACTTTTCTTCCATCGGAATCCAGGTAGGGGGAATTGGCGCGATTGCTCCGAACAAACGGGCAACTCTTTCCGAGCTCGGGCTTCTCGCTCTTCTCGGGGGAACCGTGGCCTCTCTCCTCACTGCAACGATCGTAGGAATGCTTACTTGATAAATTCTGCCGGGCACCAAGGTGCCCGGCATCGCATGCCGCCTTTCTTTCACCGCGCCCTTCCTGTATTCTGAATCCAATTACAGTTTAAGTTTTTAAAGTTTTACAGTTTTTAAAGTTAGGACATTCATGGCTAAAGAACTTGTGGTCAACCAGACTCACAATGAGTCGCGCATCGCGCTCATTGAGAATGGTGAGATCCTCGACTTCCTTATTGAGCGACATTCCCAGACAAATGAATCCGCCCCCATCGTAGGTAACATCTATCTCGGTAGAGTTGTGCGCGTTCTTCCCGGCATGCAGTCAGCATTCGTTGATATCGGCCAGGAGCGGGCGGCGTTTCTCTACGTCGACGATGCTTACCTTCCGACCCTCGAAGAACAGCGGGACATGCAGGCGAGAATCGAAACTGCAGAACAAAATACAAAACGCTTCGGTGAAGTGATTCCGGATGAATTTTCGACACTCACTGAAACCGTCGACATGAAATTCCGTCCGGACGTGAAGATCCAGGACTTCCTGAAAGAAGGCGATGAGATCGTAGTTCAAATCGCCAAAGAACCGATTTCAACCAAGGGCCCGCGGGTCACTCGTCACATAACACTGGCCGGCCGTCACATCGTTTATATGCCGTTTATCGAGCACACTGGTGTCTCACGCAGAATTGAATCCGAAGAAGAAAGAAAACGCCTGAAAGACATTCTTGATTCCATTCGTCCTGAAGGTGTCGGTGTGATCGCAAGAACGGTGGCGGAAGGGCAGAGCTATAAGATTCTCAAAAACGACTACAACAATCTGGTGAAAATCTGGAAGGATGTTCAGAAGAAACTTGAGAAGGCAAAAGCGCCGCTTGAGCTCCATCAGGATCTTTCTTTTATCCAGCGCTCTCTTCGCGACATCATGGACGAGGACGTGGATAACATCGTCGCGGACTCGAAGAACGCAGTTAAGCAGATCGAGAAATTCATTCAGCGCTTTATTCCGAATCACAAAGCGAAAATCAAATTCTGGGATGGCGAAGTTCCGGTGTTTGAGCATTTTCAGATAGACATCGAAATTGAGCGTGCACTTTCCAACCAGGTATTCCTGAAATCCGGCGGCTCGATTAACGTTGATCAGACCGAGGCCCTTGTTTCCATTGATGTGAACACCGGAAAGTTTGTCGGCAAAAAGACTCTCGAGGAAACGATCCTGAAAACAAATCTCGAAGCGGTGAAAGAAATTTCTTACCAGCTTCGTCTCAGGAACTGCGGCGGTATCATCATCATCGATTTCATTGACATGGAAAAAGAAGAACACCGTCAGCAGGTGTATTCAGCACTTCTTGAGGCGCTCAAGAAAGATCGCTCGAAGACAAACGTACTTCCCATCTCAGGTCTCGGACTTGTCGAAATGACAAGGAAGAGAACGCGCGACACTCTCATCCGCACGATGTGCGAGCCATGTCCTTATTGTGAAGGAGTCGGTCGCGTGAAATCAGTGGAAACAGTTTCATTCGAAGTCATTCGCGAACTTCAGAAAGTATTGAAGCGCACGAGTGCGCAGAAGATTACGATCTTCGCGCATCCAGAGGTTTCTGCGAAACTTTCCAGTGAAGACTTTGGTGTGATTGAGGCGCTGGAAGAGGCACACAATAAGACTCTCATCGTTCGCGCCGACAACAATTACCACGCCGAACAATACGAAATTTACGCTCCGGAGAATTGATTTCTCCGGACAATCTCTACGTCAGCATCAAAGCTCGTCCCTGCGACGTAGTTAATCGTACGTCTCAGTCTTCACTTCTCGTTTCCTTGAAATTACCTCGAATAAATCAATTTTCCCAAGTTCCAAACGGAGAATAAAAAAGGCCACCGAAAGGTGGCCTTCTCAAAAATGCTTTTTAGTGGAATCTACTCAGCAAGAAGCTCTTCCACTTGCTTCTGGATTTTCTCCAGCTCGCGATCTCCCTTGAGGTCGAGCTGTGAGTAGGCCGACTTCAGAGTTTTCACCAGCGGCTTTTTAATATCCATTTCTTTCTCAAGGAAACGCTTCGCTTTGAGAGCTCCGTCGAGGGCCTCAACCACTGAATCGCGAGTCGGCGTATCGTTCAGGACTAAAGGTAAGTCGATCTTACCAAAGTGACCGCCGCTTATCATGAAGGTGAGAGCTTCAGCGAACTGTTCGTAGCTCATACTCTCTTTGTCCGTCATGTAATGAAGCGCAGTCGCCGCGAGCATATCGACCCGGGCCTTGATGAGTTCGATGAGCATGACCTGTCTGGCCTTCCCGGTCACAAAAATTCTTTCGTAGTTTTCGTAAACAACGCCATGATCGACACCACGGCCGGCCTTCCGTGCGTCGGTCTCGCGCTTAAGTTTCCGGAGTGAGTTTTTAACCAGGTCATACACAGATACCGTAGGAATGTGCATGCGCTCGGCGAGGTATTGCTGGTGATCGTGGATATAGTGCATACCCGCGGCCAGGGCGTTGAACATCATTTCGTTGTTCCGATGCTTCGGGCTTTTTGTTGGATCAAGCTTATCCAGATCAACGTCCTCAAAAAGATCACCAAGTTTTCTGGTGAAGTCGTTGGCAGTGTCACGTCTCAGATCATTAAGGACGCGATGATCACCTTTTAGTTCTTCGTAAGTGGCGAGCTGATATTCCTGAGACATGAAGTAAATGGCAGCCGACGTGATCTTTGACTGCATCATCACATCTTCACTTTTAAGATTATTATATTCCTTCAGGCGCGTATCCGCGGTCTCCTTCGAACGGACCTGGCGATACATGACATCCATATGCTCAGTGTTTTTTGACATATCCGCAGTGGTCTGCTGAAGATTCTTCGTATCACTGGCCATGTCATCAAGCTTCTTCACCTTCGAACAAGCAAGAAGACATAACGGAAGTAATGCGAGGGCAAGGGTTTTATTAAACATAAGAACGCTCCTGGAGATGAGGCAATCATAGAGGATTTCAGAAGGTCGCAGGGGACCGTAT
>JBJMLZ010000101.1:0-8875 GCA_045805035.1 Bacteriovoracaceae bacterium | reverse complement strand
TCGGGAAGTGCTCCATACTTTTTGTAGATCACTGCCAGAGTGAGGACACACAGGAACGCCGGAAGAATAAAAGATAGACCAGCGGTCAACAATCCCTTCCATCCGCCTTTCCGAAGACCGACGTGAATAGCAAGTTCCGTGGAGTTAGGACCGGGAATGAGGTTCGAAGCACCCAGGAGATCAAGAAACTCTCCTTCGGAAAGCCAATTCCTTTTCGCCACGACTTCGTCTCTCATCATGGCAATGTGCGCGGCAGGCCCGCCGAAACCGAACACTCCCAGTTTGAGAAAGACTTTGAAAATTTCCGTGATCATAAATCGACGGTAGCAAAGTTTTTCCCCTTCTAAAACCCGAATGGGAGACTTAATATTATCTCACTCTAAGGAGACATTCATGACCAGAAAAGTGGCCACCAAAAAAGTGGTGAAAAGGCCCGTTAAAAAGCTCACCGCCCAGGAGCAGACCGTTGAGTCGCTCGTTGAGCTCATTCGTATCACTTCAACCGTCGTTCCGGATGACGTTGCGATAACTCTTCTTGCGGCAAGAAAAAATGAGCAGGCGAACACGTCGGCGTCCTACGCGATGGACATCATCAAGGACAATATCGAGCTCGCAAAAATTAAATCGCAGCCGCTTTGCCAGGACACAGGCACGGTGATTTTTTATATCTATCATCCTCCGGGATTCCATCAGACTCCGTTTAAGGAACTGATTAAGAAGGCGGTAGTGAAGGCCACACAGAAAGGTTACCTCCGTCAGAACTCGGTGAACTCACTCACGGGAGAAAACGCAGGCACCAATCTCGGTGAAGGACATCCTTCGCTTCACTTCTACGAAACCAATAAAAAAGAAGTCGAAGTAAAACTCGTTCTGAAAGGCGGCGGTTGCGAGAACGTTTCCGCTCAGTACTCACTCCCCGACACCACTCTCGGCGCAGGTCGCGATCTCGATGGCGTTCGCAAGGTTGTGATCGATGCCGTTCATAAAGCGCAAGGCAAAGGCTGCGGCCCGGGTGCTCTCGGCGTTTGCGTCGGCGGTGACCGCGCGGATTCTGCGTATCTCGCGAAAAAACAACTTCTCCGTAAGCTCAACGACAACAATCCGAATAAAGACCTCGATAAGATGGAAAAAGAAATCGTCGAAAGCTGTAACAAGCTTGGCATCGGCCCGATGGGTTTCGGTGGAAAGACGACTCTCCTATCCTGCAAGATCACGAACGCCAACCGCGGTCCGGCTTCGTTCTTTGTTTCGATCTCGTACATGTGCTGGGCCTTCCGTCGCCAGGGCATTGTCCTCGACAAGAAAAACACAATTAAAAAATGGTTGTACTAGTATGAAGAAACTCACCTACCCGTTCACCAAAGAAGCCGTTCGCGAATTGAAAGTGGGAGACATGGTTCTCATCACCGGAAAACTCTTCACCGGTCGCGATGCGGTTCATAAGTACATTCACGACGGAAATAAACCTCCCGTCGATTTAAAAAACCAAATCATCTATCACTGTGGCCCGGTCACCATGAAAGATAAAAAAACCGGCAAATGGACAGTGACTGCCGCTGGTCCCACAACATCTATCCGAGAAGAGCCGTATCAGTGGGAAGTGATCCGCGATTACGGCATCGTTGGTGTGATCGGCAAAGGCGGCATGGGACAAAAAACTCTTGATGCCTGCAAAGAATACGGCTGCGTTTATTTCCACGCCGTCGGTGGTGCCGCTCAGGTGCTCGCGGAAAAAATCAAATCCGTCGATGGTTTGTATCTGGAAGAGTTCGGTCTGCCGGAAGCGATCTGGGAATTGTCGGTCGAAGATTTTCCTGTGGTTGTGACGATGGATGCTCACGGCAACTCCCTTCACAAGGAAGTGGAAGCGTCGTCAAAAGAAGCATTGAAAGCTGTTCTCTAGAATTTCGTGCGCGGGAAGTAACTGATTGAGTGTCTTCTCGCGCATCCTTCTGCCTGTGCTGACAAAATTCCCGCAATAAATTTCTTTCCGTTTTTCTCGAGGACAAGTGTTCCACCCGAATCGCCCTGGCAGACACCTGCGTGAGATCCATCGGTCATGATGATGGTAGAATCAGGGCCGGAAAGTTTTTTTCTGAATGAGGTCTCTGCTTCTTCCTTGAGACTCGCCAGAAGAAGTTTTGAACCAGGAACGATTTCATTTTTACTCGCGACCGGGAGAACAACCGCGCTCTTCAGTGGGGCCTCAAGTTCAATCAACGCCAGATCCTCTGCTTCGAGTCCCGGAGAATCAAAGTATGAAGGAGCGAGATCAATTCTCTTCGCGCGCACTTTTTGTGCTCCCTGAGTGATCGTCACGACTTCAGGATAGTAAGTGAGAAGGAGCGAAGTATCCTTCAGGCGCAGACCCATGCCCTGGATACAGTGGCCGGTGGTGAGAACTTTATTAGGTGCGATCACAGTGCCCTGACAGAACGATTGTCCGCTTACGGAAAGCTCCACTAAGTATCTTTGCGGGGCAACTGCCTTACCGCCATAAAGAGCGAAAGCAGACTGCGTGAAGAGTAAAAAAAGAAGGGCATGAATTCTCATGCCCTTGAAGTACTTGGGGGGTTAACTGGTCGCCTAGATCACAGGTAAAAATAACTGTGACACGAGGCGTTAATTGGTTACTTAGAGGACTTCACGGCCTTCGGAGGAACCACTTTAACTGTCCCAACGTCAGACTGAGTGATGGTTCTATACTTAGTGGCATTTTCCGTGACCTTCGCCGAGGCAGCGGCCACTGAGAAGACAACTACGAGGGCAACTATGATCTTCATAGAAATCCTTTGGTAGAGCTAGTTTAAGGGGGGTCAAGGAAATAACAAAACCGGAGGGTAAGTGACGGAAAACACGGGAGACCTAACCAGGTCAGATCCCCCGAAAGTGGCAATTTTACTGGGCGAAAGCTTCGTTCCACTCGAGGTTGTGATAGACCTTCTGAACGTCATCATCTTCCTCGATCACTTCGATGAGCTTCTGGATTTTATCGAAGGTTTCCTTGTTCACTTCTTTGGTGTTGAGAGGAAGTCTTTCAAGGCCTGATTCTTCCACTTCAATCTTCATCTCTTCGAGCTTCTTATAAATATCGCCGTAAGATTCAACCGGGCCTTTCACCGTAACGAATCCATCTTCCACTTCAACATCATCGATATTGAAGTCGATGAGCTCCATCATGAGATCATCAGAAGAAATGCCTTTGAGATTTTCTTCCTTGATGGTGAACGTCGCTTTTCTCTCGAAGACAAACTGCAGGCACCCTGGAGTTCCGAGGGAACCGCCGTACTTGTTGAAGTAGGAACGGATATTGGAAACAGTACGAGTTGGGTTATCAGTGGCGGACTCAATGAAAATGGCGACACCACCTTCACCGTATCCTTCGTAATTAATTTCTTCGATCGCGTTGCCGCCTTCGCCGAGACCTTTTTTGATCGCTTTTTCAACGTTGTCTCTGGGAACGTTATACTGACGAGCTTTGAGGAGTCCGATCTTGAGCGCGAAGTTTGCTTCTACTTCCGCGTGACCCGCGTTCTTCACTGCCATGGTGATTTCTTTCAGGACTTTCGTGTACTGCTGCGACTTGAGCTTATCCGTCGCTGCTTTCTTCATCTTAATGTTGTTCCATTTACGTCCCACAAAGGTCTCCTAAGAAAATTAGTCCACAAAATATAGCAAATTTCCCTCTCGTTTGGCCATTTAGACCATCAGTGTCGAGCGAGATTTTTGTTACCATCTCTGGATAAAAGGAGTCCTTATGAAGCTATTAGCGTTCGCACTTCTCTTCTCACTCTCTGCATTCGCATTGGAAAGCGGAAAACCTGCCCCGGATTTCAAGCTCGACAGCGTTGTCCTGGGAAAACCCGTGTCTCTTTCCGACTACAAAGGAAAGATCGTTGTTCTGGAATGGCTGAATCACGGATGTCCCTTCGTGAAGAAGCACTACGGCTCCGGCAACATGCAGGAGCTTCAAAAAAAGTACGTGAATAAAGGCGTGGTCTGGCTCTCAGTGATTTCTTCCGCTGAAGGGAAACAAGGTTACGTTACTCCTGAAGAAGGAAAAAAAGATAAATCCTCGCATGGGTCGATGGCCACGGATGTTCTGCTTGATTCGAAAGGAACGGTTGGCCAGATGTACGGAGCGAAGACCACTCCGCACATGTACGTGATTGATAAGAACGGCGTTCTTGCTTATCAAGGTGCCATCGATGATAAAGCGGACACGGACCAGGAAAGTGTGAAGGGTGCTCGCAACTATGTTGCTGAAGCAGTCGACTCTCTTCTTACCGGAAGGCCAGTTGCAGTTGCTTCAACCAAGTCCTACGGCTGTGGCGTAAAGTACTAGCCCATTCGCGTCGGGTTTGATTTATGTTGAACCCGGCGCAAAATAATCTATGATGAGGATTGGACGAATTCTTTCTTAGGAGGAGAAATTGATTCTGAAATTCACAGTGATGGCCCTTGCATGTTCTCTCTACTACTTCACTCAGTACCTTCAGTAGAAAATACATAAACAAGACAGACCTTTTCTCCTGCCGGAACCATTTCTACGGATTCACTGGCGCCCGAATTTTTCATCGCTTCGAGAAACTTCGGTAAATAATTTCTTCCCGGATCAGACAGAATCATTTTCCCGCCGGGTTTCACAAATTTTAAAAGTGCTTTCGCGACATCCATCGGATGTTGGCTTTCGTAAAGCACATCCGATCCCATCACGACGTCAAACTTCTCGAAACTCTCTTCTCTCCAGTTGAGGCGCTGATATTTCGCCTCTACCATCGTGTGCGTGCAGTTTCTTTGAAAATATTCTTCTGCCATCGGATGAAAATCGCTCGCAATGACATCTGCACCAACATACGCGGCAACCATCGAAGGAAAACCGAGGCCCGCACCGAGCTCGAGCACTCTCTTCCCTTTCACGAGTTCCGGATGATGGAATAAAAAATCACCGAGAGCTTCAGAGGCGTGCCAGAAAATGCCGAAATACGGACAAAGATCAGGAGCAAACGGATCTTTTTGTTCATCCGCGGAAAGAGAATCGCAGAGCATATCGATCGCTTCATCGAGATCGCGGATGGCCTCGACGACGAAAAGTTTTTCGCCCAGTTTCCTCTGATGAATGATGGTGTGATATTTCATTTTGATGAGTGTACTCTTAGTGCATGGACTGGTCTAACGCCAAATTCTTCACGACTCACCATCATCAGGTGCCGATGCCACCGGGGCACCGTTTTCCGATGGATAAGTATCGCCTGCTCTATGAAAAACTCGTGGCAGACAAGATCGTGCGCGCGGACCAGGTTTATCCGGGGCCGGCAGTGGAACTCTCGGATCTCGTGCTGGCGCATGATGAGAGCTATATTTTCGGCATGCGCGATGGAACTTTACCGGCAAATGAATTGCGGCCGATTGGTCTTCCCTGGTCACCGGAGCTCTATCAGCGTTCACTTTGTTCCGTTGGTGGATTTGTAGCGGCGACGGAGAATGCATTGTCTGATGGATTCTCGGCACTGCTTGCTGGTGGAACTCATCACGCTCATCGGGATCGCGGTGAAGGATACTGCGTGTTCAATGATTTTGCGGTGGCGACCTTGAGATTACTCACTCAGAAAAGAGTTCAGAAAGTTCTCATCATTGATCTGGATGTCCATCAGGGAAATGGCAACAGTTCCATTCTCGGTGATCGCGATGATGTTTTTATTTTCAGTATGCACGGTGAAAGAAATTACCCATTCCGGAAAGTGAAGTCACATCTGGATATCGCTCTTCCTCAGGGCTGTAGTGATGAAGAATATCTTTCGACATTAGAACCATCCCTTCGGGAATTGCCTTCCGCCGACATCATTCTTTATCAGGCAGGGGTCGATGTCCTGAAAGAAGACAAGCTTGGAACCTTCGCTTTGACCTATGAAGGAATCAGAAAACGCGACCGGATGATTTTTGAATATGCAATTAAGCGAGGAATTCCACTGGCGCTGGCAGTGGGTGGTGGTTACTCCGAACCCATCGATTTCACCGTCACTGCCTATGCCAATACTTTCGCTGAGGCCAGGCTCGCTTATCAGTAGAGATATTTGGCATCGAGATTGGCCCAGTCATTCGAAAGCTCACTCACTCGTCTCTCTTCCACGTTAAATACTTTGAGAACATCAGGCGCGCTGATTGTCCCGCCAGCTTTTTTGAGGAAGCGCACTTTCACGAGTCCCGTCGCCATCTCTTCACCGTTCTTCAGGAATCTCTGTTCAATGAAGAAGTACTTGTCATCATGGCCCACCATTTTGGTTTTCATGGTGAACTTGTCCCAGAGCTTGAGGGATTTTTTAAAACGGATGGTTTCACCTGCTACAACCGTGTACCATCCGTTTTTCTTAGCGAGATCATAAGCGCCGTTCTTAAAGATCATGTTCCAGCGGCCGAAGTCCATGAAGGAAAAATACACGCCGTTATTCACGTGCATCAGAAGATCAAGGTCGGTTGGAAGCACGCGCATGGTGTATTCCGTCTCATCGAGAAACGACACCTTCTCCCCGGAGTTCTTCGAAAGAAAAATAAGAAGAGTCCTCCAGAGCATGTGCATATCATCTCTCCATAATCGCAGCGACACCCATGCCGCCCGCCGTACAAATGCTGATGAGAACGCGGCCTTTGCCTTTTTGTTCAAGAAGCTTTGCTGCTGTCGCGACGATTCGCCCGCCGGTCGCAGCGAATGGATGTCCGAGGGCAAGTGAGCCGCCCTTCACATTCATCTTCGTGCGATCAATACTTCCCATCGCCTTGTCGCGATTGAGAACTTTTTTGCAGTAGTCATCCGACTCCCAGGCCTTGAGGGTACAAAGGACCTGTCCGGCAAACGCCTCGTGAATTTCGTAGAAATCAAAATCCTGAAGCGTAAGTTTATTCCTCTCAAGAAGACGTGACACCGCAAGTGTCGGTCCCATAAGCAGTCCCGCACCATGAACGAAATCCACTGCCGCCACTTCGCAGTCAGTGAAGTACGCGCGGACTTTGAGATTATTTTTTTGGGCCCACTCCTCCGATGCAAGAAGTATGGCGGAAGCTCCGTCCGTAAGCGGAGTCGAGTTCCCCGCAGTGAGAGTACCGGCGCCTGATTTATCAAACGCAGGCTTCAGTTTGGCGAGTTTTTCCAGCGTCGTTTCTTTTCTTGTGATCGGATCACGCTTGATGCCCTTGAAGTCGATCAGGAGTTCATCATGAAAACCTTCTTCGAAGGCCTTCGCCGCATTCTGGTGAGATTGATACGCAAGTTCGTCCTGCGCTTCACGCGGAATCTTCCATTCCTTCACCATCAGTTCACAGTGCTCACCCATCGATAGACCCGTGCGCGGTTCTTTCACCACCGGCATTTCCGGTTTCAGGATCGCAGGATTAAAATCCGTCGCGAGAACTTTCAATTTCTCGGGAATCGTTTTGGCGTTCTGAAGCTTAACGAGAAAATGCGTGAGCCTGCGCTGACCAATGAGAGGAATGTCGGAGTTAGTATCAGAACCTCCGGCAATACCCGACTCGATCTGTCCTGCACCAATCTTTAAAGCGACAAGATTAGCGGCCTCAAGACCGGTTCCGCATGCGCGCTGGATGTTGAGACCCGGCGTGTTCGGATCGAGTTTTGTTCCAAGCACAACTTCCCGCCCAAGATTCCAGTCAAAAGGGTGATTCATCACGGTCCCCGTGATAACATCTCCTAAGAGTTTTCCTTCCAGGTGATTTTTCTCAACCAGTGCGTTGACCGAAGCACTTAAGAGATCCTGGTTCGAAAGTCCCAGATATGTCCCGAGAGATTTCACGAACGGGATTCTTTTTCCATCAATCACTGCCACTTTTCTAGCGAATGCCATAGTCTTCCTTTTGACAACCTACCGGTCGGTAGGGTATACTGCCAGTATAAGCGAGGTCCGAAAAAATGTCTACTTCAACAAAACAAGAACTGTTACACGAGGCGAGTCGTATGCTTCTGGCCAAGGGTCTAAATGGATTCAGCCTCCAGGAGTTGGCATCTAAGCTCAACATCAAGAAAGCGAGTCTCTTTCATCACTACCCTTCCAAGAATGCGCTCGCGATTGAACTTTATCGCTACTATCAATCCGCGTTCGAAGCATGGGCAAAAGAGAACGAGCATCTTCCCCCTGAAAAACAGATGATCGCTTACGGCGAAAAACTCACGACATGGATCTGCGAAAAGCAACGCGTGTGCCCGGTGGGTGCCATGAGCCTTGAGTGGAACTTAGTCCCGAAAGAACTCCAGGTCGAAATTCTGAAACTGCATGAGCGTCACAGAGAGTGGCTGACGTTTCTTTTTAAAGAGCTCAAAAAAAATGAGGGAATGAAGGTCACTGTAAATGAAGCGGTGATGACAACTATGGGGCTTCTCCAGGGTTCAATTCAACTCGCTCGTCTGATGGAAGATTCGTCGATCGTTACAAAGAATCTGAAAACGTTTCTTAAGTCCATCCGGGAAGACGCATGAGTGTCCACGATGAATGGCTTAAAAAACTAGCGGTATGGAAAGAAGATCTGAAGAAAAAAACCGGAAAAGATTTTCTCTTTCCTCCTCCTTCCAATGAAACTCTCCAGGTGGAATACACCGAGATCATTCCTGGAAAAAAAATGGCGGCGAAGTTTCCTTACCAGAAGCGCTTCTCCAATCCCGTGGGCCTTTATCAGGGTGGATTTCTTTCTGCCGCGATCGATGAAGTACTGGGCCCACTTTCTTACATCACTGCCGGCGTTCCCTGTATGACTTTGTCCCTTAACGTCACTTTCCTCAAAGCATTTCCGGAATCTCTTGGACACGTTTTGATCGAAGGATTCGTTCTACAGTATAAATATAGGTTTATTTTTGTTTTGGGTTATTTTT
>JBJMLZ010000100.1:0-8835 GCA_045805035.1 Bacteriovoracaceae bacterium | reverse complement strand
TCGGAGGAAAACTCAATTCCGTCATGACCGCAGTAAAAGTTCTCACTCTCCTCCTCATTGCTTTTGGCATTCTTCTTTTCGGAAAATCCGGAAGTGTCGCGAACTTTACAACGACACCGGTAAACTACACTGGTTTTGCGGGATGGTCGGCGTTCGGCACCGCTCTTCTGGGATCTCTCTGGGCCTATGATGGCTGGAACAATCTTTCCATGGTGGCAGGAGAAATCAAAAACCCGAAAAGAAACATTCCGATCTCTTTTATCATCGGGATTCTCTCGATCCTCGCCCTTTATGTGTTTGTGAACTTCTCTTTTTTCTTCGCGCTTCCCTTCTCGGAAATCCTTACCAGTAACTCCGACAATTTCCCCGACGCACTTCCGGTGGGAACAAAGGCCGCGATCACATTTCTTGGCGACTCCGGTATCGTTCTTCTTTCTTCCGCTTTTGTCTTCTCCGCTCTCGGAGCGATGAACGGATCCATTCTCACCAGCGCGCGCGTTCCTTATGCGATGGCAAAGGACGGACTCTTTTTCAGCAAGCTCGCGAATGTGAATGAAAGAACTTTCGTCCCGGTGATGTCGATCATCGTTCAGGCAGTGATCTCGATGATCCTTGCCCTTTCCGGTAGCTTTGATCAGCTCACGGACTATGTGGTCTTTGCCTCGTGGATTTTCTACGCGATGGTGACCGCCGCCGTTTTCAAGCTGAGAAAAAAACGTCCTGATCTTCCACGCGAGTACAAGGCCCTGGGTTATCCGGTTCTGCCTGCCATTTTTGTCATCATCGGCATTCTTCTCTTGATTAACACCATCATCACGAGCCCCAAGTCCACTGCGATCGGTCTAGGGCTGATTCTTCTCGGTGTGCCGTTTTACATGTGGTTTAAAAAATCTAAAAAAACAGTCGAATTGCGCCCACAGTAATAACTGACTTCATCACCTTTAAGAAATATTCAATAGGAACATCTTCCTCCGCGAACCACAATTTCTGTGATGTTCAAGGAGGAACGAATGAGAGCACTTTCCCTGCTCATCATCTTCACTCTGTTCATCTCCTGCGGAGGTGGCGGCGGCGGAGGGGGTGGTGGAAGCAAAATCACAAATCAGCCGCAGGATGAAAATCCCACTCCGGAAGATAACGGCAACTCTGGTGGAACGAGCGGCGGCAGACCGGCAAGGATCGTTTACGATTCGGATCTTTCTCCGACGGAAAAACAAGCGCTCGATGCAAGTACATCTGCCTTAGGAAGAATTCCTATCAATGGCAATTCCATCGGAGGATTTTCTCAGGCGTTTGGAGGATCGGGATCAGGAAGTGTCGTGAGTTATTTTGAAAAACGCGTGCACTACGCTGTTTCGGGGAACACTGCACTCGATGAAAGAATTGTTCTCCATGCAGGTGCGGCGGCATTCGCCGCCACCAATATTGGTTCCGCCCTTTGGGTAGAGTCGGTCGTGAACGGAACCGGCACTGAAGGATTTGTGATTAACGGAAAAACTATTCAGATCACTTCCTCACGGGTTGGTATCATGCAATTCGGGCCTGCCTTTACCAGCGTCGATACTCTCCAGCAGGTGAATACTCTCGTTCATGAAGCAAGACACTCCGACTGCACGGGTGGCATCAGTGCTGAAGAGCTCAATTCCATGAGGTCAACCGGACAAGCGCTTCCTACAATGGAGTGCGGACATTTTCACGTACTCTGTCCACCTGGACATGCCTTCGCCGGACTTCCCGCTTGTGATCCGATTCCCTGGGGCGCGTATGCCATTGGTGCGATTCACTCGCTCGCGATTTCCCGCACGTGCACTTCGTGTTCGGAAACAGACAAGGCAGTTGCTGAATCCGAGGCCGCAGATTCATTCTCACGACTTCTCTACAGCACGCAGGATTTGTTATCGGGAAAACTCGGTAGTCCTGACATGAGTAGCTCCACCAATGTTCAGGATTCGGTGCCCTGATGCGGACAAGATTTTTTCTTCTCTTGGGTGTGCTCATTCTTCTCGTCACTTTCATGTGGCCGGAAAAACAATTGCGCCGGGAGGTTTACAGACATGAAGTGCAAAATATTCAGGCCGAAGAAATGATGCCTGAGAATCCTCCGGCCGAAGATCAACCCACCATCAGTCATCAGGAAATAAAAACCTTCCGGAAATCTCTCCCCGAAACTCAGGAAGCGCAAAATGAAATCAAAGACAATCCTCATCAGGCGCCACGGTCGCTGATTCAATTTGCCAAGACCCTTGGCCCTCTCATGGACAAGGCGATGGAGAACACGGAGGATGCAAGTTTACTTCTTCACGAGCTCGAAAGTTGCGTCTCTCATTCCACTGTCCTGGTCTCAGCGAGAACTTTGTGTCTTTCCAGGGCCGAGCAACTTGGCAAGGCCCACTCGGAGCTCCGTCCGGAAGTGAGCAGTGTTCGTAAACACTCACAGAAAGATGCTCTGGCGATTTATAAAAAAATGAATTCGTTCGTGAAGAAAGGCGCATCCGAATAGATGCGCCTCATGAGTTTTACAATTGTCTTGGATAAAGATTCAGCGGCTGCTTCACTTCCACAGTTCCTCCGCCTTTTGGTGGCGGGAACTGAATGCCTCTCAGAACTCCTGACATACACGTCTTCACTTTCGGCGTGATATGCGGAGGGCCCTGGACGTTCGCTGATGTCACCGACCCGGTTCCACCAATCTTGAAGAGAAGAAGCAGAACTCCGGATGCTGCATTGTCTGCGCCATCAAGCTCCTGCTGATAGCAGTAGCGGAATTCCGCGAGGTGCTCGAGAAGTTTTCTTCGGATGAGATCCGGATCCATGGATCCGAGAATCACAGTATCTTCCGGCTCACCGGAAAGAAGGATCGTCCCTTTTTTTCCGAGGCCTTCGGCACCCTTACTCGAATCGATTGTTCCCACCGTCGCACCTGTGAGTGAACCGACGTTGGTGAGAATTTTTGCTTTCTCAAGTGTTCCCGTTCTGGTTCCGGTGATTGTTCCGTCACCCGCACCTGAGCTAGAACCAGCGTTGATACCACCGGTGCTTCCGAATCCCGCGCCCAAACCGTCAGCCGCGTTCTTCACTTTGAAGCGCGAACCAAGGCCCGCATTGTTCGTGAGACTCTTCACCGAAAAGTCAGTGCCTTTGTAAGTGTCACCGGATCCGCCGGGATTATTGGTCTTGAGCTTGTTGTCACCCTTTGATCCCGAACCGATAGTTGTCGCTTTCAGCTTCTGGAAATCCGTATCGGGCCTGTACTTACTGAAGTCCTTCGACATCGGATCGCCCTTCTGGACGTCCTGAACTTTTTTCGCGTTCGGATTACCGAGTTCCTTCGCCTTCGGAACAACTTTTTCTGTTCCCACGACGAGTTTTTCCTTCGGCTTTTCTTTCAGCACTTCAGGTTTCTTGATGTCAGATTTTTCCACGATCGGTTGCTTGATCGATTCCTTGATCACTTGCTTCTTGATGATTTTCTGAATTTCTTCCGGAGACATCATCTGAACTTCGATGGCGTCTTTTCTCATCTCAACACGAATAGGCTCGTAGTCGATTTTCACGAGCATGATCACCATGTGAATAATGATGGAGGCGACGATCGCGCGCTTGTTATAAAGCTGGTCAATCTCGACCATGTTCATGTCATTTCCCTTCGGTTTTCATCTTCGCGGCAATGGAGAAAGTCTTTGCTCCCGCCATCTTCGCCGTGTCCATGACTGCCATCGTTTCATTCAACTGAGACTCTCCGTCGCCTTCAAGAATCACGGCTTCGGTTTTAAGCTCAGCGAGTTTCGCTGCGATCTTGTCCTTCAGTTGTTCCGGAGGAGTCATCTCTCCCTGAACTGCAACCTGGCCTTCTTTATTGAGACTGATCACGAGGATCGCGTCGGTCTTATCAGAGACCGCATTCACTTCGGGAAGATTCACGTCAAGGCCCGACTCGATCGCCGCCGATGAACTCACCATGAAGATGATGAGAAGCACCAGCATGATATCGATCAGCGGAGTCATATTGATTTCGGCGTTGATATCGTCGTCACCACCGCCGCCGGTCTTCATCGCCATAAATTATTTCCTTTTTGAGAGGAAGACGAGTTCTGCTGTGTCTTCAACGCGGTTTCTGAAATCAGCAGCAATCTGCGCGACCTTTGTCTGGAAGTAGTTATAGAAGATCACCGCGATCACCGCGACGATGATACCCGCAGCTGTCGCCACAAGTGCTTCCGAAATACCTGAGGCCACGACCGAGAAGCCAGATTTACCAGTCTCACCGATTTCCTTAAACGATTCCATGATCCCGAGAACGGTTCCGAAAAGACCCACGAACGGAGCAGAGGAACCGATCGTCCCGAGGATCCAGAGATTCTTTTTAAGAGTCGCAGTTGTTTCAGACAGACGACGGTTGAGGCGATCGTTCATCTGGTCTTTTGATTCGTAGAAGTCTTCAATGAGAACTTCGTGCGGACGCTTGATCGCGTGAGAAGCGCCGTTCACGATCCATTTGAAGTCTTCAAACTTTTTCGCCTGAATAGAACGCTGGAGGTCCTCATCCACTTTCATGTACTGCTTGGTGAAGCTACTGAGGAAGAGAATCTTCTGGATAGCAACGACCCAGATAGCGACTGAGAAAATGAGAAGCGGATACATGATAAAGCCGCCCTCGCGAAAAATTTCCATTACGTTCATACTTGCTCCAATGAAAGTTGAAAGTTGATATCTTTGAAATTGGTGAAATGAAAATCGGGCCGCGGAACGCGGTTCAGGAAAAGAGAAATGAGCATAGCGAACATCCTGTCGGCCATGCTTTCATCTTAACATGAATAAAAAAAGTGATTGAAAAAATTAGTGCTCGCCGAGGTAGATCTTCTTCACGTCTTCATTGTTGAGAAGATCAGACCCCTTCCCTTCCAGCGAGATTTTTCCTGTCTCAAGAACGTAAGCATAATGACTAATCTTCAAAGCTTGCTTAGCATTTTGCTCAACTAAGAGCACAGTCACCTGTCTCTCCTTGTTGATTCTCACGACAATATCAAAAATCAGCTTCACTACCTGCGGAGCAAGTCCCAGCGATGGTTCATCGAGAAGAAGGAGTTCGGGCTCGCCAATGAGAGCGCGGGCAATTGCCAGCATCTGCTGCTCACCACCGGAAAGAGTTCCCGCCATCTGGCCGATCCTTTCCTTAAGGCGAGGGAAAAGTGCGAAGCCTTCATCGAGATTTTTCTGAAAGTTGACCTTAGCAGAATGGCGGCCGACAATTCCGAGCTGGAGATTTTCCATGACCGTTAGGTTCGGGAAAATTCCGCGTCCTTCCGGAGCATGAATGAGACCCTGGCCCACGAGCTTGTAGGATTCTAGTCCTGTCGTAGGGGCACCATTAAAAACGACCGCGCCTTTTGCTGAACAAGCGCCGGAGATCGCCTTGAGCGTGGTTGTTTTTCCTGCGCCGTTAGCGCCGATGAGAGAAACAATTTGTCCCTTCGGCACTTTAAAAGAAATGCCCTTCAGCGCCTGCACGTTTCCGTAATTGACCGCAAGGTCACTGACCGAGAGAGTTTCCATTATTCATCCACTCCAAGATACGCTTCAATCACGCGCTTATCATTCTGAACCACGTCCGCAGTGCCTTCGCACACGAGTTGCCCCTGCACGAGGACGTAGATTTTTTCACAGATCTTCATCACCAGTCCCATGTCGTGCTCGATCAGGAGAACAGTGATGTTTCTGTCTTTCTGTATTTTTCTGATGAGATCGGTGAGCTCTCTCGTTTCCGTGGGATTGAGTCCCGCTGCCGGTTCATCGAGAAGAAGAAGTTTAGGGTTGAGACCAAGGGCCCGCGCGATCTCAAGCTTTCTTTGTTTTCCGTATGGGAGTCCCCCCGCCGGAACATCCGCCAGATCTTCAATCCCCATGACTTTCAGGAGCTCGTGGGCCTTCGCGCGCACTTCCGTTTCTTCCGCGTGAAATTTCTTCGTCTCAAAAACCATGTCCACCATCGAGGTGTGTGATGATGAGTAAAAGGCAGACATCACGTTTTCCAGAACAGTGAGTTCCTTAAAAAGACGAATGTTCTGAAAAGTTCTTCCGATTCCCTTCTGGGCAATCTCGTATGGTTTTTTCTCCACGAGACTTTCCCCGTTGAGCTTCACATCTCCGCGGGTCGGAGGATAAATGCCGGTGAGGACGTTGAAGATCGTCGATTTACCAGCGCCGTTAGGGCCGATGAGTCCGTATAAAATTCCCGGCTCGAGTTTCATCGTAACGTTCTGGCACGCCTTCACGCCGCCGAACTCGAGGCTCATGTTTTCTACTTCGAGGAAAGCCACTTCCACTCCCTGTTCCCCATCAAACCTTGCGGACGGAGGATCATGATCAGAATCATTGTTAATGCGTAGATAATCATCCGGAGATCAATGCCGGTGATGTCCTGAAGCTTACGAAGTGCCTCAGGAAGAACGGTGAGAATGCCGGCACCAAGAATCGCTCCGGAGAGAGAGCCGAGGCCCCCGATCACGTTCATCGCAATCACTTCAAAGCTTTTTACGAACGTAAACGTTTGTGTGGAAAGATAACCTTCCGAGTGAGCGAAGAACGCTCCCGCGACCCCGGCGATAAAAGAAGAAATCACAAACGACTTCACTTTGATCGCCAGCGGATTGATCCCCATCATGTTCGCCGCCATTTCATTTTCTTTGATCGCAAGCATCGCGCGTCCGAGACGTCCGTCACGAATGCGTTTCACGACAAGAATCACAACGAACGCAAGAAGCATCACGGAACCGAGGTTCGTGTACTGAGGAATGTCCGTCATCCCGCGCGCTCCACCGACGGCGTCGATGTTCAGGAGCACGATACGGATGATTTCTGAAAACCCTAGAGTCACCATCCCGAGATAGTCACCAATGAGACGAAGCGAGGATGTGCCGATCACAAAACCGATCACCGCTGCGATAGTCCCGGCAGCAAGTGCACCCACGATCATCTGAATGAAAAAAGGTGCGTTCGGGAGGAGAAAAGTCACAATCGATGCTGATGTATAAGCACCGATCGCCATGAAACCCGCATGGCCCATAGTGAAAAGACCGGTGAATCCATTCAGGAGCGCGAGCGACACGGAAAGAACAATGTTTATCCCGAGAAGAATCAAGACCGCATAGTAATAAGGAGAAATAAGACTCTGCCAGCGACTGGGCTTCTCATAAAGAAGGAGTGACGGTGAAATTGAAAAATTACCCATCACAAAGTTCAGCACGATGGCGGCGACTAAGGCGATAGCAAAAACGAGAAGGGTCTTGTTGATGTTTTTCATTCGTTACACCTTCTCAATCTTTTTCGATCCGAGAATTCCACCCGGACGAAGGAGAAGAACAAGAATCAGGATCACGAAGGCAAGAGCATCACGATAAGTGGAGCTGATGTAACCGGCCACATACGTTTCTGAAAGTCCCAGGATGATCGCACCGATCACGGCACCGGTAATATTTCCGATACCACCAAGAACCGCGGCGATGAACGCCTTGAGTCCCGGAAGAAGTCCCAGGAGTGGATCGATTTTCGGATATGCGACGGCGTAAAGAACACCCGCAGCGCCGGCAAGGCCTGAGCCTATGATGAACGTGATGAAGATCACCTTGTTCACGTTGATGCCGATGACGTTCGCGGTTTCAAGCGAGTGAGAGATCGCGCGCATCGCACGTCCGAACTGCGTTTTAAAAACCAGATACTGAAGCACCACCATCAGGAAGAACGACACAAGAAAGATCGTGATCTGGTTGGTATCAAGATAAATGTCTCCACCGAGATCTACGTTCTGCCTTGGAAGAATCGTCGGGAAGACTTTCGGGCTTGCGCCGAACACCAGCTGCCCGCCGTATTCAAGAAACAAGCTCACACCGATAGCGGTGATGAGGATGTTGATCCGCGGAGCTTTACGAAGCGGACGATAAGCAAACTTCTCGATGATCACACCGATCGCCGCACTTCCGATCATCGCTGCCGCCACCACCATGAGTGTTGTCATGATCGATGGCTCGAAATCAACCGGAAGAACATACCGGATGAAATAGAGGCCCACGAAGGACCCCATCATAAAAATATCACCGTGGGCGAAGTTAATGAGCTGAAGGACCCCGAAGACCATGGTGTAACCCAGGGCCACGAGAGCATAAATACTCCCGAGAGCGAGGCCGTTAATCGTGTGCTGGATAAAATCGTTCAAAGCTCGGACCTCTTATGGATTGATCGTTTCAACGAACTTGAATTTTCCGTCTTTCACTTCAAGCACCACTGCAGATTTCACAGCATCGCGATGTTCGTTGAGAGTGATCACACCCGTGACACCGTGGAAATCTTTGGTAGTTGCGATAGCGTCACGAAGTTTTCCACCTTCAACTGTGCCGGCGCGCTTGATGGAATCAAAAAGTACGTTTGCTGAATCGTATGCAAGAGCGGCGAGTGAATCAGGAACTGTGCCGAAACGCGCCTGATAGTTCTTGATGAAGTTCTGAACCTCCGGACGTGGATCTTCCACCGTGTAGTGGTTAGAGAAGTAGTTTCCTTCCACTGCCTGGCCGCCGATTTCTTTCAGGACTGATGAGTCCCAGCCGTCGCCACCCATGAGGGGAACGTTGATGCCAAGCTCGCGCGCCTGACGTGCGATCAGGCCAACTTCTGTGTAGTAACCTGGAACGTAAATGAACTCCGGGTGCTTTGACTTGAGATTTGTCAGCTGAGCTTTGAAATCTGAGTCGCCAGAAGCGTACTTCTCATCACCAACGATGGTACCGCCAAGTGCAGTGAACTTATTTTCAAAATACTTTGAAAGACCCATTGAGTAGTCAGACT
>JBJMLZ010000099.1:0-14826 GCA_045805035.1 Bacteriovoracaceae bacterium | reverse complement strand
CGAAGTAGCCGAAGAGCGAGCGGGAAATAAAGGTATCCCTCAAAGAGCCTCGTCAAAGTCATGTGCCACCTTCTCCAGAACTCTGAGATGTTGGTCGCACGGAAAGGATTGTCAAAATTCGCAGGGAGCTGGAGATTGAAAAATAATCCCAGCCCCAGGGCCATGTCTGAGTATCCCGAAAAATCAAAATAGCTCTGGAAGGTGAACGAGATCGAAGTCACCCAGGCGTCGAGCGAAGTCAGGGACTGGGTACCGGCGTAACCTTTGTTGACAAAAATTCCCAAAGTATCTGCGATCGCCACTTTCTTGAATAGTCCCAGAGACAACAGGCAGAGTCCGTGAGTGAAATTGTCCCCATCGAAAATATACGTTTTCTTCTCCTTCATCTGAGGAATAAATTCGTTGTGATGAAGAATCGGCCCCGCGATTAATTGAGGGAAGAAAGAAATGAAGAGGGTGTAATCCAACAGACTGTCACTTCTTCCCCCGACTCTATAAGCATCAATGAGGTAAGCGATCTGCTGAAAAGTATAGAAGCTGATGCCGAGAGGAAGAATGAGCTGTCGGTGATTATGGATGCCGCCCCAGAAGACCGACGCATTCTCCACAAAGAAATCGAAATATTTGAAGTAGGCGAGGAAGAGAAGATTGAGAGAAATACCGACAGCGAGAATTTTCTTCTGGTGAGAAGCACCGGCACGAAACAATTTGCTCAAAGCAAAGTTAGCGAGGATAGCAATCAGAAAAAGATACAAATCCTTCAGTTCCCAGCACGAATAGAAAACTAACGAAGCAAGCAGCAAAAAAACATTTGACGCTTTTGTTTGAAAACGTGAACTGATGAAAAAGAAAATGGTGACGACCAATGGGACGAAAACAAAGAGAAAACTCAAAGAATTAAAGAGCATGGATTGATGTTAAATCGTTTTTCTGCACAAAGGTACTGAATTTGTCTCAGGGCGCAGACTTGTCTCTCACTGATTTTCCACTTTCTTGTTCGATGACTTTGAGCGGAAATTGCGTTAAATTTGTCCCTCTATGACCGCGCGATTACAACGCAAATTCGGGCAATGGATTCTCCATCATGCATGGGAATTCAAATGGCACTATCTTGGTGCCTTTGCCAGCCTGGCACTGCTGCAGTTTCTTCAAGTCCAGATTCCGGAACGTATTCGTACGCTAACTGAACTCATGGCCAAGGGCAGGCTCAGTGAGGTCTCAGAATGGCTCTTCCTTGGCCTCGCGTTCGGGATCCTGATTTTCCGTACACTCTCGCGCCTCCTTTTTTTCTATCCGGCGCGGGTTCAGCAAAAACTTCTCCGCATGGAACTTCTGGAGAAACTGGAAACTGTGCCCACGTCACGGTTTACGAGCTACTCGCAGGGGCAGGTCTTCCAGATTCTCTTTGATGACGTCAACAACCTCCGCGCCTTCATCGGCTTCGGACTCCTTCAGGTGTTTAACCTTTTCATCGCGGGCTTTGTTCTCGTGCCTAAGCTCAACAGCAGCGATCCTTATCTCTGGCCTGCGTTCATTCCGCTTTTTTCGAGCGTCGGGCTTTACACAATTATCACACTGATCAATCAGAAAATTTTCAAGAAGATCGCTGACAAAAAGGGCGAGGTTCAGCAGTACATTATCGAGTCTTATGAAGCGAAGCAGACGATCAAGAATTTCCACCAGGAAAAGAATTTCATCACGGGCTTTGTGAAACTTTCTTCGCAGGAACTTTCGCTCTTCTTCAAATCCTCAATCGGATTTGCGATCTCGGGCCCTTATGTGAAGCTTGGTCTTGGCGCTTCTCTTTTGTGGGCCTCCATTCTTATTAAGCATCACGGGGGAAGCACTTCCGATCTGGTTTTCTTCTCCGGATTTCTCTACTTGTTCCTTGAACCGGTGATGTTCATGTCATGGGTGGCAGTGGTGATGTCTCAGGGCCTTGCCGCCTGGAAAAGAGTAAAGGACCTCTATACGCTGCTGGAGACTCCATCATTCGAGGAAAGTGAGCTCGTTCATGTTCCCATCACTCGCGAAGAAAGGTTAATCTCACTTCCTCTTCAGTTCTGGGAACGGCCGGTGAAGCTGGAACTGGATACGGGAAAATGGAATGTCCTCTTCGGTGAAACCGGTAGCGGGAAAACTTATCTTCTTTCAAGGCTCGCCGTATCGCTGATCTTGAAGGGTGAGAAAGTCTCTATGGTTCAGCAGGAGCCTTATCTTTTTAACGATACCGTTCAGGAAAATATTTTTCTTGGACCTGTGCCGAATGAAGAGGCGAGGGCGCGCGCAAAGT
Source organism: Bacteriovoracaceae bacterium (assembly GCA_045805035.1). Lineage (GTDB taxonomy): Bacteria > Bdellovibrionota > Bacteriovoracia > Bacteriovoracales > Bacteriovoracaceae > Peredibacter. The sequence continues at coordinate 12,533 of JBJMLZ010000099.1, read as the reverse complement.
ATTTCCTCTCGATGTTTCAGCTCGATTCCCTTGAAGAAAATCTCGATAAGGTGATGACGCTGGAAGTGGGAGAGAATGGCAAGCGCCTTTCCGGGGGCCAGATGAAACGCATTGCTTTGATTCGGTCCTTGATGTCTGGTGCGCCGGTTCTCATCTGGGATGATCCTTTCTCTTCTGTGGATATCATCCTCGAGAAGAAAATCATGGAAGCGCTCAAGATGAGCCCGGAATGCGTTGGTAAAACATTTGTTATCTCAAGCCATCGTCTCACGACAGTGCGGCTTTCGAATAAAGCGATCTATATTTCTCGTGAAAATGGAATTGAAAGCGAAGGACCGGTTACTGAGGTCCTGAAGGAAAATAAAGTTGTCCACTTCTTCAAAGAGCAGCTTGTGGGGATACCTCTGGCTTAAGTCAGAGTGGTTCCTTGCTTCATTCATTTTTCTGAATCTGGGTGTTTCGGCACTCACGGGATATTTTACGCCGAAGCTCATCACGAGATTCTACGAATCCCTTCACACTGAAAGTTCTTTCCGCACAAACTTCACGATGCTCGTGATTCTTTTTGTCGGCGAGTACACGAACCGCTTTTTGTTCCAGCTCGCTACTCATCGCTATATTCAGCTTCTTCTTATGCACATCCGCGTGCAGAGTTTCTCCCTCTGGATCCGCGCGCCCTTTAAACAGAAAGGGAAGAATAAGCAGGATGATTATCCGTTGGGTGAAGTGCTCGCGCGTCTCATGAATGATACGGATGCGGTGAGAGAAATCGTGAGTTCGGGCGCCTTCTCGATATTTATCGATGTGATTTTTATTCTCTCCTGCCTTATCAGTTTTCTTCGTCTCAACTCTACTACCGGTACCGGGCTTTTTATTGCGGAAGTGCTGGCGTGCTGGCTCCTCGTGAAGGGAAGTAAGTTCATGGCAGTCGTGTTCATGGACGTGAGGCGCCTCACCGGCCTCATGGCCCGGGTGACCACGGATCTCACTTCTGGTCTTCGGGAGCTCTTCTATTCGCCAAACATCAAATATGCTTCCAGACGTGGAGAAAAAGTTTACGAAGAATTTTTGCGCAAGCAACTTCACGCGAATATATGGGACGCGGGATACTATTCGGCGGCAGAATCTTTGTACCCGATCCTTGTTGCTCTCGTGATGATGATTGTTCCTTACTCAAAAATTGTAGAAGTCGCGATTCTCGCCGCCCTCATCGATCTCATCCAGCGTTCGATCACGCCAATCAAGGACGTGGCCTCTAAGATCAGCGTTCTTCAGAGAGCGGGCGCGGGCCTTGAACGTCTCCATCAATTCAACGAAAGCTACCGCAATGAAGATCTGGAATCACTTAAGTATGAGAGGCTGGATGCGGGGACGATGAATTTTCATCTCAATCAATTCCGCTATGATTCAGGGTTCTCGCTGGAAGACATTTCCTTCACCCTGAAAAGGGGAGAGATCCTCGGCATTCTGGGGGAGTCGGGCTGCGGAAAATCCACTCTGCTGAAACTTCTTTCCGGTCAGTACCAAACATTTGATGGCTCGATTGACTTGGATGGAAGAGTCATTACTCCTTCCTCGGAAAAAGAGCTGAGAAAATTTTCTTCTTATGTGAGTCTCATCTCTCAGGACTCGCATGTCTTCACGGAAACTCTGCGCTTTAATATCACTCTGGGCGTGGAAGAAAATTTTGAGGCCTTCTGGGAAATAGCGACGGGCAGTATCCCGTATCTTGTTCGCTGGGATGTGAGGCCCGAAGACAAGATTGAACCGCGTTCACTTTCCATGGGGCAAAAGCAACTTCTCTCGGGCCTTCGCGCCCTTTATCTTAAAAAGCCGATCATCCTCATGGATGAAATTTCAAGCGGCCTTGATTCGGAACTCGAAGCGGCGCTTCGTGACCTGATTAAATTCTTTCAATCGAGAAGTATCACGATCATTGTTACGCATCGTCTCGAGACCATCCTGAAATCCGATCAACTGATGCTTCTGGGCAATGGAAGAGTGGAGGCCCTCGGGTCTCACGATTCGCTGAAAAAAATCCCTCAATATCAAACCTTCCTGAAACATCTGAACTAATAGACCGATTTACTCCGTTTTTATTCTTCTGTTGTTAAGCTAAGATGATCTCATTCAAAAACAGGAGCCTCTATGAAACTTTCTCTGAGCTTTGTTGCTCTCGCTGTTCTTCTGTCGTTCTCTGCCTGCACGGATGGAAATTCCAAGCCAAGCTATCTTTTTAAAGCGCCTCAGCCGGGCATCGCCGCCAAAGTCGGTGATATGACCGTGACCAATGAAGAGCTGGTGGATGGAATTGAGTCGGAACTCTACGAAGCCGAATCAAAAGTTTTCGAAATCAAGTTCAATCGCCTGAAGACCATTCTTCTTCAGCGCTATATGGACAAGGATCCAAGAAAGAAAAATATGTCGAATGATGAGTTCCTCGAGAAGTACATCGCTTCGAGCGTGAACATCTCTGACAAGGAAGTTGATGCTTTCATCAAGGACCAGAACATTCCTGCTGAACACATCAATCCTCAGGTTCGCGAGAAGATCAAAAACTATCTCGGAATGGAGAGAAAAAAAGAAGCCGTAGATAAGTGGCTCGCAGAACAGACCAAGAAATCTCCGGTTGAAGTTTACATTGAGAAACCTCGTCGTCCTACTTTCCCGGTTGAAGTTGGCAATGCTCCGACTGCCGGAGGAAAAGACGCGAAAGTAACAATCATCGAGTTCTCTGATTTCCAGTGTCCATATTGTGCTAAGGGTGCTGAGCTCCTGAAAGAGATCAAGAAAAAATACGGCAACAAAGTAAAAGTCGCGTTCAAAAATTTCCCGCTGCCATTCCATAATCACGCGGAGAAAGCTGCAGTGGCCGGACTTTGCGCGAATGAGCAAGGCTCAGAAGCATTCTGGAAACTTCACGATTCGATGTTCTCAAAACAAGATCAGCTAGATGAAGCTGGCCTCAAAGCACAGGCAAAAGCAGCTGGCCTTAAGATGGCCGAATTCGAAAAGTGCCTCGCTGAGAACAAGACTCTTGCTCACGTTCAGGCGGACATCGAAGAGGGACGTAAGACAAAGGTGAAATCGACTCCAACCTTCTTCATCAATGGGCAGCTCATTAACGGCGCGCAACCTATCGAAGTTTTTGCCGAGATCATCGACGAAGAACTCGCCAGATAACTGACAAATCGAGTCTCACATAAGGAAACCTTGGGGAAAATCAGCAAGATTTACCCAAGGTTTTTTCATTTCTAGCGGGGTGCTAAACTGATTCATAAGGCCCATGGAAGGGCCCGAAGGAAACACCATGAACGGCGTAGATTACACCAGACGGTTAACCAAAGAGCGCGAATACTTCAAGGATGCCTTGAAGAAAAACAATGAGGCCAATCAGCGTCAGGTGGAAGACCAGGAAAAGAGACACGCACTCGTTCAGGACAAGATGTCCAAAAATTATCTCGATAACAAATCCGAACTCGAAAAAAGCTACCAGTCCAATCTCAATAACATCTCTGACAAAAACCGCGAGGCCATGGATCACCAGACAGATAAATTTCTGGCGGACCGGAAAGAAGAGCGTGAAGCGTTTGCCAAAGAAGCCGAATTCAAGAGCAAAGACTTTGACCAGCGCCTGAACGATATCAAGCACAGCTATAAGCGCGCGTTTAAAAATCAGGATGAAACCGACGCGACGATTCGCGAGACGGAAAAAAACAGATACAACAAAAATGTAAAGCAACTCGCTCTTGACCAGGACAAGCACCTCAAAAACTATCAGAGTGAGATGCAAGGTGCCGGCGCTGACATGAAGGACGCCATCAAGCGTGAGAAAGAGCAGCTTATCCGTACTCAGGAAGACACCATCGCGGATATGAATCGTCGTCACTTCGATGAACGTGATTCGATCAAAAATCGTTTGTCTTCAGAGCTCACCAAAGTGAAAGACGTTCACGCGTCTGAACAGGCCCAGCTCCGCGACTATACTCAGGACAAAGTATCGAAGACCGAGAAGGTTGCCACTGGGCGTGTCGAAAACATGACCAAGGAATACTCGGATCGCTATGAAGCTGACGTGAGAAAGCAGCACAAAGAAAACGTCAAAACGAACCGCGAGTACGAAGAACAGTACGCGAAGGTGAGAAGAGAAGCGCAGGATCAGCTTCGCCAGCAAGATAACATCGCCCGTCGCCGCGATAACGGGGAAAACGAATTCAATGATGCGGTTACCGCCAATCGCGACTTCAACGGAAAAGCGATTGAAGATCATAAAATGAAGAACCTCAAAAATGCCCTCGATGATACGAGACGTACCTACGAGGAAATGGCGGCCCAGGACGCAACAGACCGTGCCGTCGCGAATGAAAAAGAACGCGCTCAGAACCAGGCCTTCGTTGATAAGACGACCAATAAACTGAAAGCAGAGAAGATGTTGACCGTCGCCGATGAGCGCATGGAAAACCAGAACCGCCTCGATCACCAGGAGCGCCAGGGCCTCGTGAAGAGCAAAGACTATGAACATCAGCTCATGCAGGAGAAAAAACTCGGCGATACCCGCGTAAAGAATCTCAAAGAGAACTTCCACAAGTCGATGACGGAGATTGAAGACAAACTTCGTGCCAACATTGAAGATGTCACTCGTTCAGCGAACTCTGATAAGAAAGATTTCATGCGCAGAACAAGCGAGCAGACAATTCAGCAGCTCGCCGACATGAAGTCCGAGTTCAACCGTCATCTTGACCAGACCGTTCAGAGTTATGAATTCCGCCTGAGCAATGCCCAGAAGAATCTCGACGAACTTAGAATGCACACTGACCAGAAAATGGAGTCAATGGCCCGGACGTCTGAGCAAGAACTCGATCACGAACGTAAGACAGGCGCGGAAAGACGTAATGCCGAAGTTCGCGGATTGAAATCTGCCATCGATGAGCAAGAGCATAAGCATCGGATGGAAGTGAACAACATGATGGTCAACTACCAGAAGCAACTTGCTAAGATTCAGGCCCAGAATGATCTCAAATTAAAGTTGATCAGCAATGATTATGAGACTAAATTGAAGGAAGCGAACGCATCTAAGTCACGTGAGCTGGCAGAAACCCAGAACGTGAATCGGGCTGAGATGGAGCGCTTGAAGTCCAACTACACTGATGACAAGCAAAGACTTGTTTCAGGTTACGAGGCCAAGCTTCAACAGCTCAAGGATCACCACGAGACGCAGATGCAGCAGTTGAACGATTTTAAAAAGCTGAGTTAATTTAGTTAGAAACCATCATCAAAAGATCACCTATGTCTTACCGTCGCGCGAAGATTATTGCGACCATCGGACCTAGCTCAAACACGATAGAGATGCTTGAGAAACTGATAATGGCCGGGATGAACGCCGCCAGAATCAATATGTCCCATGGTACTTACGAGGCCCACGAACAATCCATCAAGAACATCCGTCAGGCGTCCAAGAACGTCGACCGGGAAGTCGCCATTCTCCTCGACCTTCAGGGTCCGAAGATCCGGGTCGATAAACTCCCGCAGCCGCTTGAGTTGAAGGATGGCGACGTGTGGGTCATTGGTCCTTCTCACGTAAAGGATCTGTATCCGCAGTACGCTGCTAATTTCATTCCAACGATCTATAAGAATCTCGTAAAGGACGCTCACGTTGGTGCGCGCATTCTTTTCGACGATGGTCTGATTGTCGCTGAGGCGATTGAGAAAGAAGGCGACGACATTCTCAAAATCAAAGTGAAAGTTGGCGGCCTTCTGAAATCCAACAAGGGTATCAATCTTCCTTACGTGAATGTCTCAGCTCCGAGTTTAACGGAAAAAGACCGCGAAGATCTCATGTTCGGACTGAAGCAGGGGATTGATTATCTCGCGCTTTCATTCGTGAGAACCGCCGAAGACGTCAATGAAGTGAAGGCCATGCTTCATAAGATGAAGATCCAGGTTCCGGTCGTCTCTAAGATCGAAACGCCGACGGGTCTCGATAATATCGAATCCATTATCCAGGCCTCTGACGTGATCATGATCGCCCGTGGTGACATGGGTGTGGAAGTTGGAAACCATCTCGTTCCTGCGATCCAGAAAAAAATTATCAAGGCCTGTAACTCGATTGGTAAACCAGTGATCACTGCCACGCAGATGCTTGAGTCGATGATCACAAATTCTTCTCCCACTCGTGCGGAAGCATCCGACGTCGCCAACGCGATCTGGGACGGTACTGATGTTGTGATGCTTTCCGGTGAAACAGCTTCCGGAAAATATCCGTTGGAAGCGGTTACGATGATGGCGAACATCATCCTTGAAGCAGAAAAATCTCCTGCAGAAAGACCACTCCTTCGTCACATGGATATCTCAAGTGTGACAGCGACGGTTCAGGTTGCCGCATCGATTGCCGCCGAAAAAACTAACGCCCGCTGGATCATCTCGATCACTGAAGGGGGGAACTCCTGCCTTCGCATGACGAGATTCCGTCCGAAGACTCCCGTTCTTGGTGTCACCAACCAGCTCGATGTCATTCGCAGAATGAGTCTCTACTGGGGCATTCGTCCTTTCTATTTCAATATCCACGAGACCGGTGATGTTGCCAAACTCGAGCAGCTGATGGTCGCTAAACTCAAAGAAGCGGATCTCCTTCACAACGGCGATAAGATTGTTGTGACGGTTGGTGATGGAAAGTTCTTCACGCAAGGGACTGCAAATTCACTTCGCGTGGAAACAATCAAAGACATCCCGAAGGCCATGAAGAGCACGGATCAGGAATCGATCCAGGAGGTGCCTTTCGGCAAGGGAAAGCTCTTACTTGATACATCGATCTGCGCTTCATGCCAGGCGTGTATCAATGTGTGCCCGTTCGACATCTGGATGGTCTCCGAGGCCCACAATCTCGAAACAAGAATCAATCCGTCACGTGCCCACTTGTGCGTTCTCGACATGGCCTGTGTTGAGGCCTGCCCAACCGGTGCGATCGAAATCATTCCCGAATTCTCATGATCTCCGATGAACTTCTCCGGGAGCTTCACATCGTTGACTGGGGCTACACTGAAGAATCAGGGCCCCGGAGCATGGAGCGCTATGAAGAGTGGGTACGCGGGAGTCACCATGGTCCGTTGAAATATCTCGCGGATCACCGCAAAGACTTACGAAGCGATCTCAAAAATATTTATCCGTCCTTTCAGTCTGCTCTCGTTTTCCTTTTCAGTTATCGTCCCGCTAAAAAATGGCTTCTCGAAAATAACCGCCATGAAATCGCTTCGTATGCTCTCGGTTTTGGCGGTGAAGATTATCACCATGCCTTAAAGCGCTCTCTTCAGCGCGTATTGGATGATCTGAAAAAGAATCATCCGGATCTCGAGGGATTTTTTTCACTCGATGCTCAACCGGTGCTTGAGCGCGACCTCGCGTTCCGCGCGGGCCTTGGGTGGTTTGGAAAAAATTCCATGCTCATCCATAAGAGTGAAGGAAGTTATTTCATCATCGGTAGTCTTTTCTTAAATCAGAAACTCACCGTCGAACAAAAAACCATCGACACCGATCACTGTGGTCAGTGCCGTGCCTGTGTGGAAGCATGTCCAACACTCGCAATCGATGAAGAGACGCGCACGCTTAAAGCTGATAAGTGCATTTCCACATTCACGATTGAGATCATGAAGGAAGCTGAGCCTCCGAGAGGAATGGAGAATTCCCGCGGAGAAATCTTTGGTTGCGATATTTGCCAGGATGTTTGCCCGTGGAACACAAAACCCCTCGTGAAAACCATTGGCGCTTTAAGCTTTGACAAATTTCCCTCGGTCGGAACTCTTTTTCACAAGTCTCCCGAAGAGCTTCACGCTTTCTTTGAGAATGTATCCGGGAGAGGAGTGGAGAGAGAACTCGAGGGGACTGCGCTTTCACGTCCCGGAAAAAAAGGATGGTTGAAAAACCTGAAGGCGATTACTTCCAGCCGAAATGATTCTTGAGAAACGCAAACATATGCGGAGTCGCGGCTCCCGGTTCATGATGAGGAAGGCGCTTGGGCTTTTCCCACGTGACATTATTTCCGTGATCTTCCAGAACTTTCAGAAAAGCTTCCATTCCACCCGGGCCAACGACGACATCATCTTCACCGGTGATGAGATGAATGCGCTCACCTGAGAGAGTCATTTGTTCCTTACTTTCTTTCAGCCACGCAAAGACGTCTTTGGAATCAAGCACGGGAGAAACAAGCTGCCTTCTCACTGCAAGCGTCTTCTCATAAAAAGCTGTCTCAAAAATATGAATTGCTTGTCTTTGACCAATGCCAATGCCGACACCGATCGCGAGCCTATTCATGGATTGAAACTCCGGAAGTTTAAGCGCCTTGATGGCAGTGAATGCACCAAGTGAGTGACCGCCGAGAATAATATTTTCCGGTCGCGGATAATTTCCGGAACCGAGGTTTTGCTCAAGCAACTGATCGAGCCGCAAAAAACCTTCATGGAATAATTCATGAACATGTTCTTTGAATTCCTGAAGCGATTGCACCTCGTGAAAACTTCCCAGATAGTGGCCAGGCTGATCAAAGATCAGGCACGGAACATCGGCCTCTACGAGACGAGTGGCCCAGTTCAAGACATCGCCTTTGTGAGAAGTGTAACCGTGAGTGAAAAGCGCCCATTCTTTTTTCACGGATGTATCTGTTTTCAGAGCGGGGATGAAGGCCAGAGCATTGACCGTGAACCAGGGAAGAGTGAGTTCAGTACAAACAACTTTTATGGGCATAATCAGGTCCTGTTGCGATCCGTCATCTGTCGAGATTTTCAAGAATTATCGTTGACGAAAATCCTTCAAAACATTAACTTAGAGTTCTCTTTTTTAGAAGAATTACTTCTTGCCCGGTTAGCTCAGTTGGTAGAGCAAGGGATTGAAAATCCCTGTGTCCGTGGTTCGATTCCGCGACCGGGCACCACTCTAAAGAAGAATTTTAAAAGCCGCCTTCGGGTGGCTTTTTTTATTAGAGGTGACATGAGAAATTTCATCGTTCTTCTTCTTTTTACCGTCTTCTTTGTCACCGACATTCTGCATGACCTTCATCAGGGAATTTCGCTTTCTCACATTCTTCATGAAGTAATTCTTTTTCTCATTTCACTGGCCGCACTTATCTGGCAGGTCCGAGTGATCTTCATCAAAAATAAATCACTTCATGCTTTGAACGTTGAGCTCCTCGAGACCAAAAAGTCCTATCAGGAGTGGAAACAACGCACACATTCTCAAGCTATGGAAATCCGGCGGATGATCGATGAACAATTCGCCGTATGGCATTTGTCTCAAAGTGAGAAAGACGTCGCCCTTCTTCTGATTAAGGGTCTTTCGATGAAAGAAATAGCTGAAATCAGGGCCACGCATGAAAAGACGGTCCGTCAGCAGGCCACTACCATCTACAAGAAGGCCGGTCTCTCTGGACGACAAGAGCTCGCGGCCTTTTTCTTCGAAGATATCCTCTCTTTGCCCTTAACTCAGAATTAAGGCATTTGCCGCATAGAAGATTCATCTGAATTGGTGGATTATGTGCGAATGAAGCTCTCTCTCTTCCTTATCTTTTTCTGTTTCACTGCTGAGGCCGTTTCCCTGGACGAAATCCGAACCCTCGCGATCGATCGTTCACCGCTTTTATCAGCTCAGGAATTTGAGACCAGGGCAGTTCGTTCAGATGTTTCCTGGAAAGGAAAATGGGGCAATCCCCAGCTGATGACTCAATGGGGGACTTTGAAAACCGGAAGTGCGAAACCTGGTGTCACCGCGGAGCTAAGTCTCACCCAACCAGTTCCTTTGTCAGACAAATATTCCTTACGAAGAGAGCTGGCGGAAGTTGCGGTCAAGCAACAGGAAGCGAATACGATTTACTACAAGAATTGGGTTGCTCATCAGGCAGTGCTTTCTGCGTGGCGGGTGTTTGCGACTCGCGAACTTTATCGTCATGGTGAAGAACGCACGAAGCGTTTGCGTCTCGTGAAATCCTACGTGGAAACCCGTCCGCGTGTGAGTATCAAACATCGCGTGGAACTTTCACTGATTGAAGCAACCTTGCTTGAGCTCTCGAAAGATCTCGATCTCAAGGCACACGAACTTCGGGTGGCGATGAGTGATCTGGAATTCTGGACGGGAAAAAAACTTACCGCCGAAGAGCTGAGACTTTCGATTCCAGATTTTCAGCTTCTCACTATTCCTTCCTCGGTGGATATTAACAAAGACCCGGAACTTCATCGCGCGGATCTCACCAAGAAAATGGCGTCACTCGATAAGGAAATCGCCAGAAAAGAACGCAGACCGGATCTCTTTCTGGGAGGCGGTTATCGCGTGGAAAGTGTTGTTCCTCAAAACCACTTCATGTATGGGATTGTGGGTCTCAATATTCCAATCTGGGATACGGGATTCGGACGCGCGCAAGCTGCCGGGGCACGTCTTCGCCGGGACGAAAAAAATTACGAAGAAACTAAACGCAGAGTGGAACTGAAACAGAATAAGCAGCTTGAGCTCGTGAATTACCAGCTCGAGCAAGTGAAGCGTTTTCCGCCAAAGACAGTTCATAAGAATGAGCGCGCTATTCATGAAGCTGAAGCAGGGTTCAAGCAAGGTGTGCTCGATGTGAACACGTTCCTCCTCATGGAAACACAATCCCACGAAGTGATCGATCACGTTTTCATTTCCTGGGTTGAATACTTAAATGCGGTCTCTGAACTGGCGCTGATGAAAGGTGAGGATCTCAAGTGGTAAATCAGCGCTCGTTTCTTGAGAAGCTCATTGATTTCTCTCTTCATCACAAATTCTGGGTGATTTTCTTTTCGCTTTTTTTCCTGGGCTTCACGATCTACAAAGTGAATGAACTCACGATCGACGCGGTTCCCGACATCACGAACGTCCAGGTGATGATCAATACTAAAACCCGTGGCCTTGATCCGGAAAAAGTCGAACTCACGGTCACGCAGCCCATCGAATACGAAATGATGGGGATTCCCGATCTCGTAGACATGCGATCGATTTCCAAGTTCGGTCTCTCTCAGGTGACTCTTATCTTCAAGGACAATACAAATATTTACTGGGCCCGCCAGCAGGTCTCTGAAAAACTTCAGAGTGCCCTGGGGCAACTTCCGAATGGGGTACAGCCCGAGCTTGCGCCGATATCAACAGGTCTCGGCGAAGTGTACATGTACGGTTTGAATCTCAAAAAAGATTCTCCGCTGATCAATAGTTCGCATCAGGATCAGATGCTCTATCTCCGGGAGATTCAGGACTGGGTAGTGCGACCATCTCTGCGGAAGATCAAAGATGTTGCGGATGTTGATTCCAATGGCGGTTATAAGAAAGAACTTCACATCAATATTGATCCAAAAAAAATGATCAGCTTCGGTCTGACGCTTGATAAAATTCGCGAAAAGCTTCAGGGCCTTGGTGAAAGTTTTGGCGGAGGCAGTGTTACTTTTGGCAAAGAGGCGCTCATCATCAAGGCCTCAACTGTTCAGGAGAACGTCGAAGACTTCCAGAAAATTATTCTGGGCCAGATGTATAACGGTAAAAAGATTCATCTCAGTGACGTCGCGATCGTTTCGCTGGATGCGGCCCCACGCCTGGGAAGTGCGACTTTCATGGGAGAGGAGACCGTTCTTGGCACAATTCTCATGAAAAGTGGAGGTAACGGACGCGTTGTCAGTCTGGATGTGGAACAGGCGATTAAAGAGCTGAAGCTTCCCGCCGATGTAGAAATCAAACAACTTTATTCACGTGCCTTCCTCGTGAACACCACTCTTCACACGGTGATCAAGAATCTTTCCGAAGGTGCGATTCTTGTAGTGATCATTCTTCTTTTACTGCTCGGACACCTTCGCGCGGCCCTCATCGTTTCGCTGGTCATTCCGGTTTCCATGCTGGGGACAACTCTTGGAATGCAAGGCCTCGGTCTTTCCGGCAACCTCATGAGCCTGGGTGCAATTGACTTTGGTCTCGTGGTGGATGGAGCAGTGGTGCTGGTGGAATCGTTGATTGCGGGGTTTGCCGCGCTCACTCCTGAAGAAAGAAAAAATCTTTCCAAGGACGCCATTGTGAGCTCCAAGGGCAAAGACGTTATGAGGCCGGTGATCTTCGGCGTAGGGATGATCATGCTCGTGTATCTTCCGATCCTTCTTCTGGAAGGAGTGGAAGGGAAAATGTTCAGACCGATGGCATGGACAGTACTTCTGACTCTTGGATGGTCATTGCTTCTTACCGTGTTCTTAGTACCGGTTCTGGTTTCGCTTTTCGTTCCGGTACCGGAGGCTGGATCACACGAAGATGAAACATTCTTCTTTCGTAAAATTAAAAATGCCTATTCTCCGCTTCTCCTGAAGACTCTCGATCATGCGCGTCCTCTTATGATCGGAGGAATTCTCATTATTGCGATCGCGGGTTTTGTGAGTTCGAGGATGGGATCAGACTTTATTCCGCAGCTGGATGAAGGCGACATCGTTTTCAACCTGACAAGAAATTCCCGTATCTCTCTCAACGAAGCTCTGGATGAACAGTATCGGGTCGACGAAATCATTAAAGCT
>JBJMLZ010000098.1:0-5268 GCA_045805035.1 Bacteriovoracaceae bacterium | reverse complement strand
GATTAACTAACACTCACAGTTTCTAAGATCCTGAAGATCCTCAGGGTCACAACAATTCTTAAAGAGTGTCTTGAGCTTTTGCCGGGCCCGTAGCGCCCGCACCCGGAGAGCAGACTCCGAAATTCCGATTTCCTGAGAAATGGATTTCAGAGTCTTGTTCCCGTAGAAGTGATCTTTCAAAAGGGCCTGATCATCCGGGGCAAGTTCGTTTATCAGTCTTGAGACGCAACCACAGATTTCTTTTTCGGCTTCGGCACTCGAGAGCTGGAACTCAATGACTTCATCTTCCTTTCGGGAAATCAGCGAACGCTTTCTGACCACATCGAGCGCCGTGTTCGTGAGAATACGATAAAACCATCCATCAAGATTGGTCATATCCTCTTTGAGATCATCAGATTCAATCGCCTTGATCATCGCTTCCTGAAAAATATCCTCTGATTCAGTTTGAGAGAGACCAAACTTACTTAACCACTGATGAGTTTTACTTTTTAGCTCGACAAGGCGATTCATTGCGTTCGCATTTTCCATGCTTAAGCCTACTTCTTTTTCTCCGGACAGTCTTTACAGGTACAACCTGGACCACACTCACACTGGTTCGGACCGCAAGTACACTTGACGTTTTCACTGCATTTACATTTGCTCATAAAATCTCCTTCGTTATCTATAAGACGAACGAGCATGAGAAACGTTACAGAGATTTTACCAGTCGATAGGGAAGTAATCTTTCAGGAACTTGCCACACCAGTGCTTACCGGTATTAATTCCGTCAAATATCGGATCAATCACTCTGGCCGCACCATCTACGATATCGAGTGGTGGCTGAAAATCGTGGAGCTTCTGCTTTTTCTCTGAAAGCTCAGCTGGATCTTCGTCCGTCACCCAGCCCGTATCCACCGCATTGATGAAGATCCCGTCTTTGGCAAAATCCGTTGCCGCGGTATGAGTCATCATGTTCAATGCGGCTTTCGCCATATTGGTGTGCGGATGACGATCTTCTTTATAGAAGCGATGAAATTTCCCTTCCATCGCCGAGACGTTCACGATGTGTTTTTTTCCTGTGTAATCCTTGCGCATGAGATGAATGAGTTCGTTGATGAGGACGAACGGCGCGACCGAGTTTACCAGCTGCACTTCGAGCATTTCCACTGTATGAATTTCACCCATGCGCTGGCGCCAGCTATTGGTTTTTCTCAGGTCGACTTGTTGTAAGTCAGCGTCGAGCTGACCGACCGGGAAGACTTCTTCCGTGGTGAGAGAATTATCAATCGTATAGGGAATTTGTGAGAGCTTAGCTGAGGCCCGGAGTCCGATACCGGGAGCTTTATCATTCCAGGCCACTGGCAAATTCTTATCGTGTCCATAATCAAACGCCTGAAGACGATTTACACATTGCTGGTGTTCTTCAAGTAAATGAGCTGCTTCAGGCGCAATTTCACTCAAAGACTTCATCTCGTTTTCCATCAAATGAGCATAGAAGCCTGAGGGCCTTCGGACCGTCTGCGCGGCATTGTTAATCAAAATATCCAGACGCTGATATTTTGTTTCAACGTAACGACAAAAGATTTCCACACTCGGAGTGTGACGAAGATCGAGTCCATAAATGCGGAGACGATCTTTCCAGACTGGATAATCTTTTTCTTTGGCGTATCGAATCGCCGAGTCTACCGGGAATCGTGTTGTAGCAATGACAGTTGCACCAGCACGAAGAAGCATGAGTGTCGCCTGGTACCCGATCTTCAGACGCGAGCCAGTGATCAACGCCACCTGGCCGGTGAGATCCGCAGTCTGAAATCGTTTCGTGTAGTTGAGATCGGCGCACGTCGGGCACATGGTATCGTAGAAATGATGGACCTTTGTGAACTTCGCACGACAGACGTAACAATCATGCGGAGTCGCGTATTCGTTTGATTCCGTCTGTTCGAAACTTTCCAGCCAACCAATCTGTTCGGGTGCGGAAAACACGGGAACTTCCCGCGCAGTACGAATGCCGGTTAATTTTCTCGCATTCCGGTTGGCCACTTTTTCATTCTGTTTGCGTAATTTCTTAACGTCTTTCTGGCGTTTCCGCACTTCTTCTCTGTCGGGTCTGGAGATTGTTCCCGCGGCCTTGAACATGGCCAGCCGTTGTTCATGAGTGAGAAGTGTGAGCTGCTCGCTTTTAGTAGCAAAACTCTGAAGGACCTTCAGAGCGGTCTCAATTTCTTCAGAGGTAAAATCGGTTGTAATAAAATCGTTATTGTCGCTCATAAATGAGTCCTGTCACTGTGGTTCAGAATTATTTAAGAAATTGCTCTACCTTGGCCTTAATCAAAGCTTCCACTTCTTTTCTATCTACATGTAATTTTGTCTCAATCCATTCCGCCAGATCGTCTGGAAGGGGAGCGATAAAAAAGGTCATTTTATCCTCAGGATAATAAAACTTTAAAGCAGTAGCGTGCAGGGCGTGTCTCGGAATTTGTAACAGCTCGTGATCCTCCGGAGTTGCCTCATGATCTTTGAAGCGCTTAAAAATTTCCGGTCCTACGTGATAGAGTTTTTCTCCCAGAAGGGGATAGCCGTTCACGGCGGCGTGAAGACGAATCTGGTGTTGTCGACCTGTGAGCGGAAAGGCCATCGCCAGAACATAATCATTTTTTTCCAGCAGCAGCTCAAAGCCCGTTTCCGATTCCTTGCCTGAGCTCGAGTCTTGCGGCCAGGTTTCCATCATTGGCACCTCACCTTCCATGCGGTCCATGCGCTGTTTAGCGGTGAAAGGAAAAGGAACTGCGCCGGGTTTTTTGTGGGCGATGAAGAAGTAACACTTTCTCACCTTATCTTCTTCAAACTGAATGCTCACTCGCTGAGCGACCTTAGGATTTTTACCGAGGAGTAAGAGCCCCGAGGTTTCCCGGTCGATCCGATGAATGGAGTGAATCGTTTTTTTGTAAATCGTCTGGAAGAAGACGGTCGCACAGTAAAAAAGATTTTTACCGGCGGGATGAGTGATCATGAAGGGGGGCTTATTGACGACGAGAAGTTCGTCATCCTCAAAAACAACGGTCGGCTTAGCATCTCTTGGTAATGGTTTCCCATTCCAGAGTTCATCTTCAATCGATCCATCATTGTGAGTTGTGATGGTGATCTTTTCGTTGGCGTGAACTTTTACACTGGGCTTGTGAGGTGGTTTTCTCCCCGAGATTTCGACATCGCCTCGTTCGATTTTACCCTTGAGATATTGGCGCGAGAGAGTGGGCATGCATTTTTGCACGAACTGATCGAGACGCCATCCATCCTGTTCTTCTTTCACAGTGTGTATGACGACATACTTTTCGGTGGAAAAAGATTTCTGTATTTCACTCATGGATGGGGCGGATTGAACCTTAAAATGAATTGAGGGTCAAAAATAAAAAAGCCCAGTTTTTTAGGCTGGGCTTTATAAGTAAAAAAGTGGGGTGACCGATGGGGATCGAACCCACGACAACCAGAATCACAATCTGGCGCTCTACCAACTGAACTACGGTCACCACTGATGAGAGAATGTAATCTAAAGGGTCTTGGGGTCTCAAGTCAACGGTTTATCACGTTTTCTGCGGCAGGTCATAGGGCTCGGTGATGCTGTTATTTATTCATGATCGGCCCACGAGCATTTGGAACTCGTTCTGAAAACGTTATAAGCATCAAAAATCATGGCGTGGGCCTCGATATTGCAAATTCTCCTGAGCATTGGATAATTAAATGATGAGTAAACTTCTCTTACTTTTTTTTCTTCTGACTTTGCCGGCGTTCGCTTCGATTGTGGGTGTGACCACTCACCCCCTTAGCGATCGGGCCCGTGTTCTTTCCGCAGAAATGACGGGATACATGAGCCAACGAAATGAAATGGGAGCAGGTGTTCGCTACACACAAGGTTTCAAAAGAAATCTTCTCGATCTCACCGCGGGTGGAGCTCAAAGTTCAAGAAGTATGATTCTCGGAGCAGGTATGGACTTTGAAGTCCTGCGCGAAGATGTGAATCAGCCTCGCGTATCTGTGAAACCCTATATCCAGCAAATGAACTTCGATAAAAACACAATGACTTTGACTGGAGTTGCACCAACTTTAAGAAAAGGTGCAACCGTGAATGGCAAAGAGTTCTTCCCCTATCTCTCACTTCCGAATGGAATGAAGCTCGACAACAATTCGCAGGAACTCGTTTTTTATTCTTCGATGACGGTGGGAGCGAGCATGGCCATGCCGAGAAGCCAGGAAAAACTCGTTCTCTCTCTTGAAGCGAACAAAAACCTTGGCGCTTCTTCCGATTATGTCGGCGCACTGGTTTCCTGGATCTGGAATTAACATGACCATTTTTTTCTCTGACTTTGACGGAACTCTCACCAAAGAGGGGAGAGAACTGACGAGGGAATTCTTCGAGATTCTGGATCACGTGAAGAATCACAATCAGGAATTGGTGATCGTCTCCGGCAGGTCTTTGTCGTGGGGCCATTTTTTTCTCACTCACTTTCCGCTCAAGGCCTGCATTATGGAGGGCGGCGGAGTGATCTGTTATCTCGATTCCCGTGGGGAAATCGTGGAAGAGCCGCTGGTTCCTCATAAGGAAGTCGAACGTCTGAGAAAATTCACTGCGGACCTTAAGCATCACTATCCGCATGTGCCACTCTCAGCGGATAGTTTCGGAAGACTCACAGATCGCGCGATTGAGTTTCATCTGATGGAAGAGTCGTGGATCACTCAGGTGATGGACTTCATGGACAAGGAAAAGATCAATTACTCCAAATCCAACGTTCACATTAATTTCTGGTGCGGGAATATTTCAAAATATCTCGGCGTGAAGCACTTTCTTGAAAGACATCGTCCGAATCTCAAGCAGAATGATTGCTGGTTCTTTGGAGATGCTCCGAATGACCAGAGCATGTTCGAACTCTTTCATAACTCTGTTGGCGTGAGCAACATCAAGCACTGCTTGCATAAGCTTACCCATAAGCCGCGGATCATTCTTGAAGGAGAAGAGAACGCAGGCCCATCAGGTGTCCTGAACTACATTCGAAAATTGAAGTAGCCTAGCCAGCTTTTTTGTAATTACTTCTGGCCTCGTAGAGAACCGGACTGGAAACGATCGATTTCCAACCTTTCTCCTGGGCGACGGAACGGAGAACCCACTGGCCCTTCTCCCATTCGAATGTCCAGAATTCTTCGAAGCTTGATGATTCACTGCTTGTGACCGAGCTATTCTGGTACCACGAATCCGTGCAGGAAATTTTAAAGAAAACGGTAAACGTATCGCTTTCATCG
>JBJMLZ010000097.1:0-17050 GCA_045805035.1 Bacteriovoracaceae bacterium | reverse complement strand
ACGCTCTTCGAGCTTCCGGAAATCGGCGTGGATCTGAAGCAGATTCTTTCTGATATTGAAGACTCACTCATCATGCAGGCGATGAACCGCACGGGTGGGAATAAGAATCAGGCATCAAAACTTCTCACACTGAACAGAACGACGCTCATTGAGAAGATGAAGAAGAAAAATCTAGAACTCTAACTATGTAAAAAGGGCCCCGGAAGGGGCCTTTTTTGTTAGAGAAACGTCAGGCCCGTTAAGGACATGTTGAGACTTGATGGGCCTTTCCCGGACCTATTTCTTTCAATCCAAACCTCAGATAAATCTCCCTGCACACACGACGAAGGTTGCAAGACCAAAGGAGATTTATGAAAAAGTTTATCGCTCTCATTACACTAGTACTTTCACTCTCTGCTTTTGCTGACTCCATTCTTGTCTATGAGACAAGAGACTACTCACCGATGGACATTGAAGCTTCTTTCGGTGTGAATAAAGATCTTGGCCGCGCCTGGGCAGTGATGACTCTTACTCAAGGTTCCGGCGACAGCATTTCTTTCTGGGATGAGAGAGTGAAAGTAGAAGGACTTTCATTCAATGCTGAGACAAAAGAAATTGTTCTCGAAAGAAATGGTGAACAAGTTGTATGCGGGCAGATGTACAACAGAAGATGGATCCTTGACGGCGGTAGAAGCATCCGCATGACTCCGCGTTGCTCATTCGCAATCAAGAAAGAAAAGATCGAAATCGACAACGGATTTGAGATCAAGAAGAAATCAATCACCCGCGTCTACCTCAACGTCGAATAATTTTGTCTTTCCGATGGCCCCGCATGGGCCATCGGTGTCGTTTCGAACCGCCGTTTTGTAAGAATCCGCCGGTTCGGATCATCGAACTTACACAAATTTCCGGGCCAAAAAGCACCTTTGACGTGATTCACGAGAGTGAATTACTAATTAAGCATGGAAAAGTTCCGGATGAACCCCGTGCTATGGATTTGCTTTTTTATGCTCGCGACTCTGCTCGTGAGCCTGCGCTTTCTCGGAGGATGAACTCTAAGGGTTCTTCTCTGAGTTCTTAATTGATTCCCGGATAAAATATTTGATGACCTTGTTCCGCTGGGCCCCGCCGAGGAGACCGCGAAGATCATCGTGAAGAGAATCATCGAAGATCAGAGAGTTCATCGTGCCCGGACCTTTCTCGATCCTCGACATGATACGTTCGACTGATCCCATGCTGGTGTTTACACTCTTCACCATCGTCCCGATGTGAGCTTCTTTCAATTCCTTCGTAATGACTTCAAGATTGGCAGAAGCTTTCTGGATAGACTCTGCAGTGGCGACGATAGTTTTCCCGTTCTCCATGCTGGTGAGAATGTTATCGAGCTTGACCATGATGTTGTTGGTAACATCGGCGATGTTCTGACCTTTCTTCAGCATCTGTTCAAAGCCTGCGGCGTTCTCAGAGAAGAGAGTATCTTTGTCCGGATCAAATTTTCCGGCCTCTTTGGATCCGCCCTTGATCTCGAGAAATTTATCACCGACGAGACCGGCGTTTGAAATCGAGACGGTGGTGTCTTTCCTGATCCACTTCAGTTCTCTTTCAAGAATGCTGAATTGGATTTCCACTTCTTCTTCAGAGACGATTTCAATGTTCTGTACGGTACCGACGCGAATCCCTTTCAGTTCCACGTAAGAGCCGGGCTTGAGGTTTGAGACGTTCGAGACATGTGCTCTGATAGTTGCCTTCGGCGCAAAGAGCGAGCTCTCTTTGCCGATACTCGCCACCATCACCATCAATACAACGGTGAGGAGAGTGAGGAAGGCCCCGACTTTAACCAGGTTCTCTTTATCTTTCTTGCGCGTTCTCATATGTTCCTTAAACCCCGGTCAGAAAACTCTGAACAAACGGGTCTTTGCTGTTTTCAAATTCATCAATCGTCCCCACGAATCCCACCTTGCCCTGGCGAAGAATGACCACCCGGTCACATATCTTCATGGCAGCGGGGATATCATGAGTGACAAAAATTCCGGAAAGGCCTTTCGCCTTAAATTTTTTCATCACGTCGATCACCATCTCGACGTTGATCGGATCAAGTCCGGCAGTCGGTTCGTCATAGAGAAGAATATCAGGGGCAAGCGCCATTGAGCGCGCAAGTCCCACGCGCTTTTGCATCCCACCCGAGAGATCACTCGGCATGAGATCGCGGGCGTCGGCCATGTTCACGACCTGGAGGATTTCCATGACCTTCGATTCAATTTCATCCTCTTTCATACGCGTGTGCTCGAAGAGCGGGTAAGCTACGTTTTCAAAGACCGAGATCGAATCAAAGAGTGCGCCACTCTGGAAAGAGTAGGAAATCTTCGTGCGGACTTTGCAGAATTGTTTTTCGGAGAGCATATCAATGCGATTCCCGCGGTAAACGATCTCACCCTCATCAATCATATCGAGACCAATGAGTGAGCGAAGAAGCACAGACTTGCCGGTACCGGAGGGACCGAGAAGGCCCAGAGTTTCACCTTCACGAAGAGAAAAGCTCACGCCCCGGTGAACTTCCTTCCCCTCGAATGCCTTGTGGACGTTTTTTACTTCAAGAATATCGTTCATATCATTCAAAGAGCAGGATCAATGCCTTGCTCAGGAAAAAGTCAGAGATCAGAATAATAATGGAAGTTCTCACCACTACCCATTGGGCGGCCTTACCCACGTCTTGCGTCCCTTCCGAAGTTTTAAAACCGCGGTAGCAGGCAAGAAGAGCGATGATAAGGGCAAAGAAAAAAACTTTCGCCATACTTCCGAAGACATCGACAAGAGTCACTGTGTTCAGAACTTTGTTAATGTAAAAACCCACTGGCATGTTGAATTCAAGCATGGCGATGAGAAGACCGCCGACAATTCCCACGAAACTTGAAAGAGTCGCAAGAAGTGGCAGAGAAATCACGGTCGCAAGGAGTCTCGGAACCACGAGCACGCGGATCGGCGATGTGCCGAGAGCGCGGATGGCGTCCACCTGTTGAGTCACCTGCATGGCCCCAATCTCTGCGGACATACCCGAACCAATTCTTCCCGCAATTAGAAGGGAAGTGAAGATCGGACAAATTTCTTTCACGAGGGAAAGTGAAACGATGGCGGGGACGTAAAGTGTACCGCCGAATTTAGCGAGACCATATCCAAACTGGAGAGTCATCACGAGCCCCGTGACAAAACCGATCACGAGCGTGATCGAGAGGGATCCTGCACCGAGATGGATAATCTGCTCAAAGAGCCTGCCCCAATAAAACGGTCGGGTGAGACTGCCGTGAACACTTTGTATGAAAAGCCGGTAGACTTCGCCGTTCAGCTGAAAGTGTTGTCTCATCTGATTGATCATTTGAACTCCACACTGGAGAGGAAGCGGTCAAAGAAAGCTTTGTCCTGCCCCATGAGTTTCTGTGGAATGATCGCAACGAAATCAAAGTAGCAATTGTTTCTTCGCGTGTTCATCATCTGGAGTGCCACTGGAACTCCGTCCACCTTGCCTTTTCCCTCGAGACGATAGGCCTCGCGGTTCATGAAAGTGGTGAAGGCAGACTTCTCTGCTTTGAAGTCACCGATCGCGCGAAAAGTTTTATTCGCGAGGTGATCAAGAGGATCTTCCTGGAATTCATTGCAGAAGCTATTCGAGAGAAGAATGCGACCGTCATCATTTTCATAGACGTAATCGGATCTCTCGTCCTTCTTCATTTGTTTCCAGCCGTTCTCCGCGAACTGGATTTTGTATTGTTTGCCTTTGGCACTTGGAGGAGAGCCGCTCCCGAACATCAGGGAGCACGAACAGGCGAAGAGCATGAGGAAAAGCACACGCATTTTGATGACCGTTTCGAGCGGGTAATAATATTTTGATTTTAAGTCATTGTTATCTTTTAGGTATGTCAAAACACAGACTGGCCTTTTTTGCCCATGGGAAAAATCTTCTTTGAGCTGCAGAAATTTCCGCTACACTGAGCGTAGGTAGGAAAAATTGGCCACACGGATGTGTCCGATCGCTACCAGTAAAGACAGGAAGTCTTAACGAATGAAAAAGTCTCTGGTCACCCTGACAACTTTCGTAATTGCCAGCGCACTGACCGCTTCTTTCGTCTTAGCTGACGTCATTAATCAGGAAAATTTCAAGACTCATCTTCGCTGGAACCTCATGGTCCCACGGGACCAGATCACGGTCGTTAAGCGCGATCAGACTTTATATATAGAGACATTGAATCTGCAGCTCTTCGAAACTCTCGCGGGCGACCTCGCGAAAGTAAAAGCAGACAATTCCTACATCGCTGACGTTTCTTATTCCAAGGATAATTTCCCGTCGAGGCCCGCTACGGTCAGCGTGAAGCTGAAAGACCCTTCAGTGGAACTTTTCTCTTTCTATAGAGACGCCGACAAAAAATACATTCTCGATTTTTGGATCAATTCTGACCTTATCAGCGAGAAGGGCCCGACCATGACGAAAGTTCAGCCGCTGCCGGTTGAGCCCGTGGTTATTAAAAAGAAAGTCGAGCTTCCTACTAAGAACGAACTCCTCACGCAAAAAAGTAAGCTTCTCACTGCAGTTGAAGTGAAGAAGGCAGATGAGACGGTCATGAATCCGGGTTATCGTGACTATCGTTACGGCGCCTCATTCATGTGGAACTACAATGCGATGATCCCGTCGCTGGAAAAAGACATCAATCTTTCTTCCAAGATTCCGGAAACGCTTTATCCGGTGAAAGACCGCCTGAAACTTGATGACGCCAAAGAAGCGCACATGCAGCTCACGATCAACTTCTTCCGCGAGGAGAAGTGGGGGCTCATGAATAAGTCGATCACGCTTTACGAGAAAAAATACGGCACCCGTGACGGCAATTACGTGATCAATGAATACCTGAAAGCAAACGCGCTCCTGAAAGGGAATCTCGCAAAACCCAATCGCGGCATTACTCAGTCGGCGATGGTCATTCTCTCCAACATTAAAGATCTCACGACGGACTATGAGCTCAAGAGCTCGATCCTCCGTTATCTCATTCAGTATCACGTGGACGTAAAAGATTTCGTGCGCACACTTGAGCTCTCAAAAGAGCTTTATGTCGAAGCACGCGGAAATTTTGACCAGACTCTCGTGATCCAGTCTGCGCTCACGATTCTTCATTCTCTTGCCGAGCTCAAGCAGCCGGAAAAAATCGAAGCATTCCTCACGGAAGCTGAGAATAAAAAACTCCAGTCGATTCTTCCTCCGCAGATGAGCATGGCCTACCTCACGTTCGCCCTTCTCATGAAAGGCGAGACGAAGGAAATCCTCAAGCGCTACAAGCTCGTGGAGAAATCGCTCATGAAGCCCGTGCATCCGGCGATTCTTTTCAACGTAGGCGAGAGTCATTTCCGTCACGCCAATTACGAAGCTGCGATCAAGCTCTTTGATGAGTTTGTGTCGGTCTACTCTTATGTGAGAGAGGCCCCGCACGCGCGTTTGAGACTGGCACTGGCCTACGAGCTTCTTGATCGTCCGGTTTCGGAAACACTTGTTCTCTATAAAAATGCGATCGATCGTTCTACGGATCCGGCAATTCGCTACGAAGCAAAAGTTCGTTACGTGGGTCTCCGTGTGGCGCGGAAGATGAAGCCGGATGCGGATGACTTTGAGACAGAAATTTTCCTCGAGCAATCACCGGATGAATCGAAAGTTCTCTCGCAGGACCTGAAAAAACTTCTCTGGCTCGTGCGCCTCCGTCTGTTCATGGCGGGCAAGGACTACGATAAAGCTCTCGCGTATCTCACCGGCATTCCGCTCGATGCCCTCAAGCCGGCGGAGAGAAGAGTCTTTGAAGGTGACGGCGCGGAGATTGTTTTCGGTCTCATCCAGGACGCTTATCTCAAAGAAAATTACTCCAAGGCAGTCAAGATCTGGGAAACGTACCGCGAGAAGTATGAGAAGAAAGTTGCTTCGAATCTTTATCTCAACTTTGTGATCTGTGATTCGTTCTTAAAGCTTGGCATGTATAAGAGTTATGACCGCGCCCTTGCGACATTCAAAGAAGTGCAGAAAGAAGAGCCGCGGACATTCCCGATTTGGGTCGAAAGAACGAAGACAACTGACCTCGGGCAGATGGTGGAAGAACTCAGTGTCATCCGTCTCGTGGCGGACCAGAAGTACACCGAGGCAAGTGACAAGCTGACCACTTTGCCGGTGTCACTCCGGGACTCTATAAATTATCCGTATTATGTGGGTCTTATTAAATTCAACCAGAAGGCCTATTCCGATGCCGTGGTGGAATTTGAGAAAGTTCTCGTAAGACAGAATCCAACTAACATCCTGACCCCGAGACAGACCGCAGACCTTCTCATGGGTTACGTGGAATCGCTCTATCAGTTGAAGGACCAGGAACGCTTTAAAACCGTCGTGAAAGCACTCTCTGATGACGTTTCATCATCAAAGTCGGCACCGATCTTGAATATCTCCGAGCGAATCAATTACCTCCTCATAGAAGCCTATGCGGGGGAAGGATCTCCAGAATGGAAGGAGCTCGAAGTGATGACAAAATCTTTCAGAGAGAAATTTCAAAAATCTCCTTACACCGCACGTATCGGATACCTTTACGGGTTATCATTGATAAAGAACTCTCGCGTGCAGGAAGGACGGGGAGTTTTGAGCGATCTGACGAATGATAAAAATGTTCCTTCGCACATTAAAGAGATGGCAAGGAGCGAGCTCGCGACACTGGAACTGATAGAAAAAAAATTATAAGCAAACCACAATAACAACGGACAGGAGGTCTAATGTTAACTCAAGGTTTAGTTCTCGTAGGTAATCACCCAAAATTCAACTCTGCTCTTGAGACTGCAAGAAATGTTGCTGTCACTAAGACTCCTGTGCTCATCTCTGGTGAAGCGGGATCGGGCAAGAAAGCGCTTGGCGGTTACATTCATACAAACTCTGCGAGAAAGAATGCGCGCCTTGAAATCGTAGACTGCTCTGACGACGCTTCGATGGTCGAGAAGATCGTTCTCGGTTACCGCGATGAAGAGTCCGGGAAGTTCAACCGTGGCGTACTAGAACTTGCCAACGGTGGTACGGTAATTTTTGCCAACATTGATGCACTGGATGAAAGCTTCCAGAAACGCCTGTATACTATCCTTCAAGAACTGCCTGATTACGAGTTAGACGTCCGCATCCTTGCTACTACCTCGAAGAATCTCTCTAAGCTGGTTGGTGCAGGAAAGTTCTCACGTGCTCTCTACACTTATTTTAGCGGCGCCCAGATCGACATGATCTCGCTCCGTGAAAGAGGAACTGACGTGGAATTGATCGCTCGTCACTTTATCGAAGAGTACGCTCAGGAATCAAATACCACTGAGCAGATCTACCTCGCTGACGAAGCTGCCCGCAAGCTCTCTGACTACAACTGGAACAACAACATCGCTGAACTCAAGGCCTTCATTCGTAAAACCATGACGAATATGGAAGGGACAACTCTTGATCTTCAGGCGATTGAAAATGGCGAGCGTAAAGCTGAATTCACAACTGGTGAAGTTGATGAAGACGGTCTCAAGCTCATGTCTCTGAAGGACGCTGAGAAACTTCTTATCAAGAAAGCTCTCGTGTTTACTTCTGAGAATCGCACACAAGCTGCGAAGATCCTCGGCGTATCTATCCGTACACTCCGGAACAAGATCAACGAGTATCGCTCTGAAGGTGCTGTTTACTTTGTTAACCTGAGATAAGTTTAAAGGTTTTGAGGCGCCCACGATGGACGTGAACGACAAGACACTAAAGGCACTGACGACAGCACTGAACTTCCGTGAAATGCGGCAAGAGCTCATCTCGTCGAACGTTGCCAACGCCAATACTCCTGGCTACAAGGCCAAGAAACTAGACTTCGAAGAAGCATTGGCACGTGCGCTTGACGTTGACGGACAGATGAAGATGAATGCCACAGATGGACGGCATTACAACGTTGGTGGGGGCGGCTTCAATAATCTCGAGCCTGAAGTCTACGACAATCCTAACGGTGTTGTTTCGGAAAACGGAAACACCGTGGATGTCGAGGCGGAGATGGCCCAGATGGCGGAAAACAAATTGATGTACGATGCTCTCGTGCAATTGATTAATAAAAAGATGGGTATCATGAAGTACGCCATCAATTCGGAGAAGTAATAAATGGATTTGTTATCCTCTCTTAGAATTTCGTCTTCGGGCCTTGCGGCTCAAAGAAAACGCATGGAAGCGCATTCTTCGAACATCGCAAATGCTCAAACCACCAGGACTGCCGAAGGCGGTCCTTATCGCCGTAAAGAAGTGGTCTTCGGATCAGAACCTGCGCGCGATTCATTCTCAGAAATTCTCGAAGGAGAACTCGCGGAGAACGCCCAGACTGTGCACGCCACAGAGGTCGTTCATTCCGATAAATCAGTTCCCAAATATGATCCGACTCACCCGGATGCTGATCCAGCTACTGGCATTGTCCAGTTGCCGGACGTGAATCCGATGGTGGAAATGGCGAACATGATCGAAGCGCAGCGTGCTTACGAATCAAACATCACTGCGATCAATACGACGAAGCAGATGGCGATGAAGACGCTTGAAATCGGAAGAGGTAACTAATGGCCATTAAGGACATTGGATCTTTTCAACAGACTTTAGGGAAAGCGGACGCCAAAGGGTGGTCCCGTTCCGTTGATAGCTTTGATATTGAAACCGGTAAAGGTTTTGACATTGAGGAGTCGGGGAAATCCGAATCCTTCGGAGAGATGCTTGCTCAGTCGATTGGCAAAGTAAATGCAATGCAGACCGAAGCAAACGTGGCGATGGAAAAGCTCGCCTCCGGAGAGTCTCAGAACTTGCATGAGACGCTCCTTGCAGTAGAGAAAGCGGAAATCGCTTTCAAGACGATGAACCAGGTGCGCACAAAAGTAATTGAAGCGTACCGTGAAATTATGAAAATGCAGATCTAACTACAGGATGTGGTTAGTGCCTTTTGAACCAGGAGGGTTCTTTGGGATTAATAGTTCAGAACTTCGTTGATTTCTTCAAATCACTGAGCATGCCGAGAAGGCTGGGACTCATCGCAGTTGCGGGTATCCTTTTTGCCGTGATGTCGGGAATCGTCGTTTACTCCTCTAAGACCGATTACAAGGTTCTTTATACCGATCTCACCAAGGAAGATTCTGCGACGATCGCAAGAATGCTTGAGACCGGAAAAATTTCGTATCAGGTTACTGATGACGGCAAGACCATCAAGGTTCCGGAAGATCAGGTTGAGATCTGGCGTCTTGAGATCGCAAAGAAAGGCGTGAACTTCACCGGCACCGTTGGCTACGAAGTTTTTGATAAGCAGGCCTTCGGGACAACTTCATTCGTTCAGAAGATCAACAAACAGCGCGCCCTTGAAGGCGAGCTCGTTAAAACTATCATGCACCTTCGTGGTGTGACCCGCGCACGTATTCACCTTTCGATGCCGGAGTCTTCTCCGTTTGTGTCGGAAAGAAAACCGCCAAGCGCTTCCGTCGTTCTCGATCTTGAGCGCGGCGTTTCGATGACCAACGAAGAAATCAAAGGCATCCAGTCTCTCATCAGTTCATCCGTTGACGGCATGAGAACTCACAACGTAGTTGTGATCGATGCCCGCGGGAAGAAACTTTCGGAAAACGATGCTGACAACATGTCAGCAGAAACTGCCAACCGCATCGCTCTCGAATCAAAACTCAATTCTCAGTATGAGAAGAAAGTGGAAGACATCCTCGCCCGCGTCATTGGCGAAGGTAAAGTCATCGCGAAAGTCGCGGTGAAAATGGACTTCACTGAGAAAATTGAAACACAAACCAGCTACGATTCAGAGAACACTGCGGTTTACTCTGAAGTGAGAAACGAACAGAAAATGCAGGGTGTGCGTCCGTCTCCTCAGGGGATTCCAGGTGCGCGCTCAAATCTTCCGGGCGAAGCTCCGCAGCCGGGCATTCCTGAAACTCGTAACGATGTTGATAAGTCACTCGTGACAAGAAACTACAATGTTCCGACGACAGTAACAAAATCGAAAAAACCAACTGCGGAGATCTCAAACATCTCTGTGGCAGTCATGGTTGATGGAAAGAAAATTCCGGTAATTAAAGACGGTGTCGCCCTTGTCAACGAGGACGGCATTCCGGTCACGAAGTACCAGGCATGGTCTGAGGAAGAGCTTCAGAACTTCCAGCAGATCGTCTCTTCCGCACTCGGAATCAATTCCACCCGCGGTGACAAGCTTGTGATCAAGAACATGGAATTCGCGAAAGAAGATCTCGCGGAAATGGAAGCGATCATGAGAGCGCGTGAGAACCGCGAGCTCTACAAGAACATCGTGAAGTATCTCATCATCGGCGCGATCATCTCTCTCTTCTTCTTCATGGTGGTTCGTCCGTTCATTCAGTGGCTCACCGAGAACTCGGTGGAGTCGATCGAGGACTTCCTTCCTAAGACGATTGAAGAGCTGGAGAAAATCCAGGCAAACCAGAGACTTCCAGGGCTCGAGGATGTTCTTCCTACAATGGATGACAAACTGAATCCGGAGAAGATCGAAGGAAATATGCTGAGAGAGAAGATTATCTCTCTCGTGGAAGCGAATCCAGGCAAGGCCGCACAGGTCGTGCACGATATGATCCACACAGCGGAATCGAATAAAGAGATTGCTTAGTTTTAAATAAATAGTACTCAGGGGTGGGGAAGTGGCGGAAGAAAGTAAAAGTTTAGAACCAGATGTGCAATATGCACTCTTGTCCGGTCAGGAGAAGGCAGCGATCCTTCTTTCTGCATTAGGTCCGACCACGACCAAGCTGATCTTCAAGCACATGAAAGACAATGATGTGAAGAGAATGATCAATTCCATGTCGACGATTTCAAAGTCGCCGATCTGGATGGTGAAGCGCGTCCTCGAAGAATTCTATTCATCCATCAATGAAGACTCTGAGCTCCTCTTCTCTGAAAACAAGGGCCGTGATTTCATCCTCGGCACACTCGGTGAAGATCGCGCTAAGCAACTCCTCGGACAGATCGTGGACGTTGGCACAAACAACACTCTCGAGTCTCTCGAACTCGTCGATACAAGAACACTCGCGAACTTCCTCGTGAACGAACACCCGCAAACGATCGCTCTCATCTGTGCTCACTTGCCGGTTGAGAAGAAAGTGGACGTTCTCCGGAAACTTCCGGAAGGTCTTCAGGCGGAAGTGGTTCTTCGCGTGGCGAACCTCGACTTCGTTTCACCGGAACTCATAGCACAATTGGATGACGTTCTTAAAACAGAACTCTCGACTCTCGGTTCGATCGATACGCAGCAACTCGGTGGTATCGAGCCGATCGCGGATATGCTCAACCTCATGGACAAGACTTCTGAGAAGAACATCATGGCCCGTGTGGAAGAGAAAGATCCGGAACTCGCGGAAGAAATCAGAAAACTCATGTTCGTCTTCGAAGACATTGTCTACGTCGACGATCGCGGTATCCAGGAGCTCCTCAAGATCGTGGACAACTCCAAGCTTGTTACCGCACTCAAGACCGCACCGGACGACGTCAAGACGAAGCTCTTCAAGAATATGTCGAACCGTGCAGCTACACTCCTCAAGGAAGATCTCGATTCCCTCGGACCTACAAAGATCTCCGATGTCGAGAAAGCTCAACAGGAGATCGTGCAGCAGCTTAAAGATCTCGAAGCCAAAGGCAAGGCCCTCATCGCTCGTGGTGGAGAAGGCGACTCGTTCGTCTAACAGGATAGAAAATGCAGAAGCAGCGTGATGACATTAAGCCGTTCACCTTCTCCGAAATCAGCGGCAAGCATGTCGTGAGCGGAAATGGTGGCTTTCAGAGTTTCTCCTTTAAGGACCTGAACGGCGAAACGGTGAAGACTCGTAACGCTTCTGAAGAAGAAATTCGCAGTGAGAGAAACTTCGCCGCGAAAAATGATTTCAAGATCGACGAGATGGTGAAAGACTATCGCGGTCTCTCCCGTCAGGAGCAGACTGATCTCGAAAAGAAAATCCAGGCGGAAGTGAATAAGCGCGTAGAGGCGGCTTATCAGAAAGCATATGCCGAAGGTCTCGCTAAAGGTGAGGCAAAGGGCCGCGAAGAAGCGCTCTCCAAGCACACTGAAGATCTCGCGGGTAACGTCGATCACTTCGTTCAACTCATCCAGGGGCTTCAGGACCAGAGTGCCACATACATGGAAAGTCATCGCGGTGAAGTTTACGAATTCATCAAGCGTTTCACGAAGTGGATCGTGATGAAAGAAATCAACGAGAAGGTTTATCTCGAGCAGCTTCTTGAGAAACTCATTCTCGAACTCAACGCCAGAAAAAATCTCATCATCAAAGTGGGCCGCGCCCAGTTTGAATCGATGCCGGACGTGATGAAAACTGTCGAATCAAGAATCGGCCAGCTTCAGAACACACGCATTGAAATTGTCCCTGAGCTTCGTCATCCAGGCATTATTCTCGAAAGCGAGAATGGCCTGATCGACGGATCACTCGAAGGTGTCTTCGGGAACATCGATAAAGTGTTCGGGCAGGTCCTGGGCCATGAATGAATCTCTCGGGCTGAATAAAATCCTTCGCCATATCGAGACGAAACTTCCTTACGAAAAAATCGGTAAGATCATCGCTTCACGCGGAATGGTTTACGAAGCTTCTGTTCCCCGCGCAGTTCTTGGCA
Organism: Bacteriovoracaceae bacterium; assembly: GCA_045805035.1. Classification (GTDB taxonomy): domain Bacteria; phylum Bdellovibrionota; class Bacteriovoracia; order Bacteriovoracales; family Bacteriovoracaceae; genus Peredibacter. The sequence continues at coordinate 4,392 of JBJMLZ010000097.1, read as the reverse complement.
GTAATGTCGAGTTCATCGCTGAAGGCGGCGAACGTTCACTCGGTGAAGTGGTTGCGATCCAGGGACAAAATTGTATGGTCATGCCATATGACGAAATCTCCGGCATTAATTCCGAGACCCGCATTCACTTAAAAGACATTGTTACGGAGATCAATATCTCCGCCAACATGCTCGGAAGAGTTATCGACTTCCAGGGAAATCCTCTCGATAACAAAGGCCCGATTGGCGGAACGTTTGAAAGACGCTCAATCTTCGGCACTCCGATGAATCCGCTCGATCGTCCGCCGATCCGCGAGGCACTCGATACCGGGATCAACTCGATCAATTGTTTTATCACTGCCGGCAAGGGCCAGCGACTCGCGATCATGGCCGGCTCTGGTGTGGGTAAGTCTGTTCTCATGGGTATGATTGCCCGAAATACAAACGCCGACATCAACGTCATCGCGCTCATCGGCGAACGTGGTCGTGAGGTTCTCGAGTTCATTCAATCCGATCTCGGTGAAGAAGGCCTCAAGCGCTCAGTTGTTGTTGTGGCGACTTCTGATACTTCTGCGCTTATTAAAACGAAAGCTGCTTACACTGCGACCACCATCGCTGAATATTTCCGCGACCAGGGACAAGACGTTCTTCTCATGATGGATTCCATCACGCGATTTGCGATGGCCAATCGTGAAATTTCACTCTCGACGGGTGAACCTCCGGGACAAAAAGGTTACACACCAAGTGTGTTCGCGAAACTTCCGAAGCTCATGGAGCGCGCAGGTACCAAGAAAGGTGCAGGATCCATCACGGGCATCTACACCGTTCTCGTGGAAGGCGGTGACATGGATGAACCAATCGCAGATGCGGTTCGGGGTATCTCTGATGGTCACATTGTTCTCTCAAGACAACTCGCGGCCCGTAACCATTATCCGGCGATCGATGTTCTCGCTTCGATTTCGCGGGTCATGCCGAAAGTGGCACGCAAAGAGCACAGAATCGTTGCCTCACACTTGCGCGATCTTCTCGCTGCCTACAAGGAGTCAGAAGATCTCATCACCGTAGGTGCTTATGCCCGCGGTTCGAACCCGAAAGTGGACAAGGCGATTGTGATTTATGATGACCTCATCAATCTTCTCCGCCAGCAGGTAGAAGAATCGTTCTCTATCGAAGAGCTTTTCGACCGCATGATCGACATTGCGAGAAAGGCCGAGAACATGTCAGGCTGATGACCCATGAAGCGCTATCAATTTAAGCTCGATGCAGTTCTCAAACTCAGAAAGCTCCGCGAAGAAAACTGCCGTACGGAGCTGGGTATTCTGAATCGCGAACTCGAAGCGATCAATGAGCGCATTTCTCACGAGAAAAATGAAATCGAAAAGTATTACCAGATCCAGGAGCTATCGCTGAAAAACGGCGCGCCTGCCGGAAAACTCCAGGCCTTTCCGGGAATGGTCGCCGCGAAGGAAAAAGCGCTGCAGATCCTCGATCAGCAGCGCATGCGCCAGGAAGACATGATCCAGGAAAAGAAAGAAGATCTCGCAGTTCTCCGGGGCGAACTCAAGGTAATGGAGAACCTCAAAGAAAAAGATTATACCGAGTGGAAGAAGGCCTATAATAAGGAAGTTGATCAAAAGGTTGAAGAGCAGACGCAGATCTGGCTCAATCAGCGTGACAAAAGGCCTTAGTATGAAGTTCTTTCTTCTTCTCTTCATCATCTCGAACGTGGCATTTGCTGACGATCCCAAGCTCTACACCGAAAAAGATTTCGTGAAGAAAGTGAACGACGAAGTAAAAAAGAAAGTCGACACGATCAAGAATAAATCTGTTTCTGACTACACCAAAGAGCTTCTCGATAAAGAAGAGAAGCTTCGTCTTCGCGAGATCGAACTTCAGAAACAGCAGGACTCCCTGAAAGTTTCTGAGAATGAGCTCGCCAAAAAATATTCAGACTTTGAGGCCCGTCAGCGGCAATTCCTTGGTTGCGTGAAGACCAACGAAGAAGAGAGCAAGGCCCGCGTTGGTCAGCTGGTAGAAACCATCTCCAACATGAAACCACAGAAGGCCGCCGAACTTCTTTCCGTTCAGGATTCAGAAATAGCCGTGCGAATCCTTCAGATGATCAATCCGAAAACCGCTTCCAAGATCTTCAATTTCATGGACAAGGATGTTTCTGCGAAACTCCAGAAGCAGTATCTTGAAATGAAGAAGAGTCCCTAGGCAAAATTTGCCGATTCATAGTTAAGAATCATTAAACACTCCGTAATTTCCGATCAGCCGGGAGTAATACTCCATGGAAGGAAATTATGCGCGTGTCTTTTTTCATTCTCTCATTACTCCTCACACTTGTTTCGTGTTCGCAGGGGAAACATACTACTGCTAAATTCAGCCTCGAAATTGGAAATCTCGCTTTGAGTTCTGCCGGCGGACTCGTCATCTTCGGCAAAGAAAATGCTGGCGCTAAATTTACTCTCATCGCGAATGGGACATCAGTGACATTGGATGTGCCAAAAGGCACATGGACGTTCAATGCGATGGCGTGGGACGGAGCAAATGGTCCTATGACAGGAGTTATCATCTGTGCTCAGCAAACTGGTATTGCTGTTTCTGGTGATTCACTCGCAGTAAATTTAAAACTCGATAATGCCACCTGCTTTTCTTCTTCCTTTACCACTGAATCTGGTATGCCCGATGGCGGGGGCAATCTGAAAGCTTTTCCACTTGATCCCTATTTTTGTGAAACCGACGTGAGTGGACTCACGAACACTGCTTGTCAGTATGATCCTTCAATGCCCTCACTTACTCCTCGCCGTGGATTCGTGGGAAGTTATAAGTTTTCGATTCCGGCAGGTGCCTCTTTTGGAAGTGTTTCCGCGGGAGAAACTCTTGAGAGTGATTGTTATGTAGCAGGAACAAACAACTCTGTTACCGGCAACAATATTGGATACGTGAATATTCCTTCTCTTGCATCTTCACTGGGATTGCCGCTTCACCTTGATGCCTATCTCGGTGCCGCTTGTGAGCCAGCAAAAGGAAAGTTTCATCTCTCTTTTGATAATCAGAGCCTCGCTAAATTCGGGCCAGGTCCTTCTATGAAAAAGGTCTACGGTCGTACACCTCTGACCGGAATTTGTGCCATCTCTGATCTTCAAGGCACCACCGATCTGGCTTCGGGAACAGGTACTACTGTTTATCCTTTCGTCATCTGTAATCCTAACCAACTTTACTACCTGCAGAGGAACGCAAGTCTTTCTGCCTATAACACAGCAGTTTTCATCCTCGGTAGAGACATTAATCTGATTTCCGGAATTGGTGGTGGATCTACACCTATGGATCCATGCCTGGATGCCGGCGATACTTTCGTTCCGATCGGACAGACTTACGATGGAAGCTGTAATCTCGCTTCGAACACGCCAGCTTTCGCAGGAAGTTTCGATGGAAATAATTTTACGATTTACAATTTGCGGATGAAAAATTCCCTGGCCACCAAATTGGGTTTTATTTCCGAGACGACTGGCTACATCGCAAACGTGACTTTTTCAAAGGCCTCGGTAGAGGGATCTGACTACACTGGAGTGGCAGTTGGATATATGAGCGGGGCTACGAGCTCTGTTCTCAAAGTGAAAGTCATCGACTCCGATGTCAGGGGTGATAACTATACCGGAGGAATCGCAGGGTACATCAACAGCTCCTACAATCTCACCGATCTTTTCGTCGATAAAGTCGAAATCGAAGGCAGAAGTCAGACGGGCGGCATCATTGGTGATGTGTATTCTGGTATTTCGCGCGCCTCTTTCAACGGAACCATTCGCACAAACAGTACTTCGGACCAAAACATTGGCGGCATTGCCGGCCGCTCAGCAAATAGCTTCAATCAAGTCGCATCTTCCGGCACCATCAGAGGGTCACAACATGTAGGCGGGATTGTGGGAACGTCCGGTGCCATCATCGAAGCTCGCTCTGATATGTTAATCAAAGACACAAACCCAGATACATCAGGTTCTCCTACTTATAATGTTCGTTACATCGGGGGAATCGCCGGTGATGCGAATAGTGTTACTGCGGGACTATTCACGGGTACCATACAATCTCCATGTAACAGCGCCGCCTGTAAAATTGGTGGCATCATTGGAAACGGTTCTTCATCGTCAACAGACTCTTATTCTGTTCAATATCCATTCACTCTAGGCGGTGTTGATGGAATTGATACTTCCTTTAGCAGCGTTTACGGTGATGCCACTTTGAGCATTGGACTGTGTACAACGGTAGGCGGTGGTTGCCATTGGCTATACAATAATGGTGACATGCCGAGAATCGCAGCTGTCGACGATTCACATTTCTGCGTGAATCCTAACGAGAACAATTCCTTCGCTAACCAAAAACTAGCAGATCCGACCAAGGGAACTACTTCTT
>JBJMLZ010000096.1:0-3505 GCA_045805035.1 Bacteriovoracaceae bacterium | reverse complement strand
GGGAGAGACCTTTCACAACTGGTTGAGCGAGGAGAATTTCGCCGCGATCTCTATTTCCGTCTGAAAGCGGGCCACACCATGGCCCTTACTCCGCTCCGCAATGAACCGAAGAAAGTGCGCGAGGCCTGCCAGGCCTTTGCTCTCATCAACAATGTGTCACTCACGGTTCGTCTGGTGGAATTCTATGAAACTCTCGCCTGGCCCGGAAACCTCCGTCAGTTACTGGGGCATCTCGAGAAGAAAAAAGTTCTTTCGCGTTCAACCAAGCTCGACTTCGACGGCGCAGACGAATCGCTTCTTCTTGAGAGTTCGGATCTCGTCACCATTGGAACCCACAGTGAGATCGTGCCCCTCGATCAGCATAAGCGGGATTACGTGAAGAAAGCATTTTCAGTGTGCGAAGGAAATGTCGCTTTGACGGCGAGAAAACTTCAGATCAATGAACGAACGGTGAGAACGCTGATTAGTTAGCGAGGATGTAAACGACTTTCACGTCTTCAACGAAGGCATTGATCTTGTGAAACTTGAGGAAGGCATCAAGCTCTGCTTTCAGCTTGCTCTTGATAATATCTTTTCCTTCTTCGGTGAGAGGGAAGTCGGCCACTGAAGGTTCGATCTCATTGATGAGATGATCGCGAAGTTCAAATTCCTTGGTCTCAAGGAACATGCGCGCTTCACGCGTAGAGGTAGTCGCGGTCACATCGATGTCCACCGAGCGAAGTTCATTCACTCCCGGAATATATACCGGAAGGCGGAAGTTTGAAATGGTGACTTGTTTTGTTTCTTTCTTGTAATAGTTCGGACGGTCGTAGGTAACCTCATCGACACTCGCCGGAGTCCGCGAAGCCTCGTTTCCGACTGCGAGTCGATGGCCCGACGAAACGATACTGATACCAGAAATAATCGAGGCGCCCGTGAAGAACATGAGAAGGAGAGATTGCGCAGCGGAAAGGCCCTGCAGCCACTGACCGAAAAGAAGGAAGGGAGCGAGGAAGATGACTTTCATCTGTCCCGCTTTTTCTTTTTTACCGGAGTTGTATTTGGCGAGTCCCGCTTTCAAAGGCTCGATGACACTTTCTTTGTAATTGAAACCAAGTGCTTTTGACTTGAGGCCCGGAAGTGCGGCCTTCACCGCGGCCGGAAGTGCTTTCAAGAAAGCGATGAGCTTAGTGATCTTCTGATCGAAGTCCGCAAAGAATGCGCGCACTCTCGCCGGAATGAGTGCGAGAAGCTTATCCCCGAGTTTCAGGATAAGAGCGTTGATAAAATTTTCGATCTTGTACAGGAAGTCCATCACTTGTCTCTTCGGCATTCCGGAGTCATAAACTTAGGGGGCAGCTCTTGCCGATGCGTATTTTCTCCCTCTCAAACATCGATTTTTTTTCCGAAGAGGTCCTTGTCATGAAGAACAAGGATGGTTTTATGACACGTTATCTTTTCCTGACTTCTTTACTCGCCCTTTCGGCGTGTTCGGAATTTCCGACGGGCCGCTCGTATCTGTCTGAGATGGAACACAACGATTCGAGCTTTTATACCCCGGAAGAAGATTTCCCGGTTGTCGGCGGAGACGCTGAGGTGAAAGGGATGTCGATGAATGAATATCGCAAAACCCGCCTGCCGAAATCTGAAGAAGATAAATATGCTGATCGCGAAACCCAGGCCTTGCGCCAGGAACTGCGTGCGCTGGAAGATGCTCAACCCGATGATGAGCGGGAACACTACAATCAGTATAAGAAAAAGCTCGCCACGAATTCCGAAAAAATTTATTACCTCAAACTCCCACGAAGCGAGCGCCGTCAGTATCTTCAGGATCGCGGGCTTCTTGAAAGTCCGACGCGTACACCGGCTTCGGAGTCAGGGTTCACCGCAAGAAGAAATGAAGTCGGAGTGGGCATGACCAAAAGTGATGTCATGGTTTCCTTTGGCAAACCTCAGCGCGTTGAGATCGCGGGCAATCCGTCGTATGAAAACGAACGCTGGATGTACAACATTAATGGTAGCTCAAAATATATCTATTTTGAGTCCGGTGTCGTGCAGGGCTGGGACTAGTCCTTTTCTCACATTTTTTCTAAGCTTTTCCCATGCGGGAAAAGCACCATCTTCTCATTCGACTTACTCATTGGTTCAACGTGCCGGTTCTCCTTCTCATGATCTGGAGCGGGCTTCTGATCTATTGGGCCAATGATGTCTATATCAAAATCCCGGAGGACATCGGCCCCTTTCAGATTCATCATCGGCTCGCGGAGGGCATGGCATGGCATTTTTTCCTGATGTGGCTTCTTGTCATCAATGGCCTCGTATATATCGGCTCGCTCTTTCTCACGGGTGAAATCAGAGAGCTACTTCCTTATCGCGGAATCATCCGCGACTCCATTCACTACACGCTCTACGATCTTCATCTCTCAAAGCGACAACCGGAGTTGAGAGGAAAATTTAATCCCGCGCAAAGACTGGGATATTTTTCCGCGCTTCTCATGGTGATTGGTTCTATCGTCACCGGCCTTGTGATCTACAAGCCTGTGCAGCTCCATCTTCTCGCGACTCTTCTTGGCGGTTACAAGGCCGCGCGGTTTGAACATTTTCTGTGCATGACTGGTATTTCCTTTTTCATCCTGATTCATCTCATCCAGGTGGCCCGCGCAGGATGGAACAACTTCCGGGCAATGGTGGCGGGTTATGAAGTGGAAAGATAAATATCTCCTGCGCTCGATTCTGAGCTTCAGCGTTCTTATTCTCTTCATGGTGATCGTGGTGAAGGGCTTTCATCACGTGCAGAAAGGAAAGCAGATTTCCGGCGCTCCCGCTCCTCTGTACAAGGGATATGTCTTGAATGAAGAAGTCTGGAAACTTCTTCGCAGTAACAAACGCTCTACCAGAATTAAAAATAATAATCTGGCGGGAAAATCTCCACGCATCAACGGCGACATCGGACTTCTCTCTGAGGTTGATCTTGATCGTTACTCAGTGAAGGTCGAAACACCCGGCAAAAATCTTTCACTTCCCCTTGGTGCATTCAAGCTTTTACCAAAATCACAGGTGACGACGGAGTTTCGTTGTATCGAAGGTTGGGCGGAAGACGTCGCCTACGCGGGAGCAAAGTTCACCGACTTCATGCGAGTCTATGACATCGGAAAAAAATCTGATGGAACATACTACTCTTATGTTGGCCTCGAAACTCCGGATGGTGAGTACTATGTTTCGATAGATATGGAATCGATGATGCACGAACAAACCGTTCTCACTTACGAGATGAATGAGCGGCCTCTTTCACTCGAAAACGGGGCTCCGATCAGGCTCATCATTCCGGTGAAGTACGGTATCAAAAGCCTCAAGCGCATAGGGAAAATCATTTTTTCCGACCAGAAACCGCCTGATTACTGGGCCGAACGTGGATATGACTGGTATTCGGGACTGTAGTAAGTCTATGATCTGAACATGGCCATTCTCAGCTCTCATCCTTTCCTGAACCCAGAAGAGGCGCGTGTCTATAAAGAGCGCCTCTATG
>JBJMLZ010000095.1:0-3733 GCA_045805035.1 Bacteriovoracaceae bacterium | reverse complement strand
GGTAGCATGAAGATCATGAGACACTGATCGGAATAAAAAGAAGAAATGAAAGGTGCCGATTACCTGACTAAATCAGGGCTGTTTTTGTCCATGCTCTTGAATTTGGGCATGAAGGTGTTCGCGGAAGGCCTTCAATGTGTGAATGGATTTCTTCATATACTCATCCGCCTTCTTCAAGCGCGTGAGTTCGTCCGTCATTTCCGGATGATTTTTTTGAATCATCGTCATCGCACGATTTATGGATGCATCCATAATCGAGAAATTGTTAGCGAGATCGTGAATATATTTTCGGTGTTCGTTCAGATCAATCATAAAAAAGTGGGCCTCCGACAACGTGGTTGCCACGAGGCCCTGATATTAGAACGGCTTGTAGATTGCTTCAAGACAAAGAACTGTCGCATACAGTCCGGCCATGATCGGTACCGCAGCAATGAACTTCGTCCACTTGGTCTCTTCTTTCAGGTGCATATAGTAGTAAGCAACGAGGAAGGCCTTGCCAACCGCAAGAAAAGTTAAGGCCGAGCCCTTACCTACTTTCGAAAGTCCTTTAACGTCCGCGACCCAGATTTCAATCGCAGTCAGTGCGCCGAGGAGTACGAAGATAATGAAGTATTCCTTCTTGTGGCTGACGTGTTTGTGATCATGAGTGGTATCGTGGCCTGCCATATTACTCCTTCGTGATCGGACGATTAATCAAAAGTCCGACATCAATCATTAATTGGTTCACACTATCTTTATCAAAATCATAGTAGCCGCGGATGCGGTTTTCCTGATCCACCAGAACTATTTTCTGGCTGTGGGCAATATCAAAGAGATTTGTAGAACTCTGTTCAGCAGGAACTTTGAAGCCTTCGTTGTAGAGCTTAAAAAGGGCGGCCTTGTCTGTACCCGTGAGGAAAGTCCAGGTGAACGGACTCGCCTTGTGTTTTCTCGCGAGATCAAACAGCACATGCGGTTTATCGTGATCAGGATCGACCGTGAAAGTCACGATCGCCACTTTCCTTCCCGTCCCGCGAACGCGGTTCTGAATTTTTTCCAGCTCCATCAGCATTTTCGGACACACACTCGGACAGCTCGCGAACACAAAGTTAGCGAGATAAATTCTGTCCTTCAGATCTTTTGAGCCGAACGGCTGATTGTTCTCAGAGGTCAAAGTGAACTCCGGAACGTGGGCGATAATCGGAAGCTCCGGCGGAAGCGTCCGATAGATAGAGCGGTAAATCGGATAACTAAAACCCGCGACGAGAAACACGACCCAAAAGGCCCAGTGCCGGATGATTTTCTCCAGCATGTTTCCTTGTCTCAAGTATTCAGGTGCGGTTGTTGTCGTCATATTATTTCTGAGCGTTGAGTTTTTCCATCAGTGCCTGACGGGCCTTTGTATCCTTACCAAGCTGACGGATGCTGTCGACGTAGTAAGCAACTGCCCACAGGTCTTCATCCGGAACAACATCTTTAAAGCCAGGCATGCCTGAACCAGTGACACCGTAAGCAGCACGCTGAACGATATCGTTCACAGAGTTGATCGTGCGAAGCTGGTGGTAAGAATAGTCTGGCGGAAGAACCTTGTAGTTATATTCTCCGTCCTGAACTTTGAGCTGATAAAGAGTGTTATCAAGTGAGACATCGGCCTTCGCTTCTTTAGCGTAGCTCATGATGTTCGCTTTCGTTTCGTAAGCACGGTGACACTGAATACAATTGGCAGTCACGTGATACACGCGCTTCCCGCGCTCAATTGCCTGAGCTTTCTTCGCCTCTCCCCATGGATCAGCTGCGATTTCAAGTTTTGTTCCCGGAACTTTGTCAGCTCCTTCCCACGCTTGTGGTGCGAAGGTCTTGATGTACTGAATGACTGCGTTCAAGCGCTCATCAGAAATATCCCAAGGAAGCATCGCTGTTCCTTTGAGACCTCCACGAATGATACGAGCGAAGTCTTCATCATGCGGAAGCTCTCCGTAAGGAACGTAAGGGAACTTGTAGAGACCCTGCGTGAAGTTTCTCGGTGGTGGAAGAAGACCCTTTGAAGATGGGCCATTACCCTCACCCTTCATGCCGTGACACTGAATACAGTATTCAACGTAGGTGGTGTAACCGAGGTTCAGGGTGTCGGCGTCGACTTTCTTGCCGCCGAGGATCTTTCCTTCTTTAAATGGCTCGTGCTCTACCACGCAAGCGGTGAGAAGAATCAGGGGAAGAAGTGAAATGAGTTTCATCGTCTGAGTCCTTATTATTTATAAAACAAATAGAGTTAAATACATCACAATCCAGACAGCGCCGAGGAAGTGCCAGAACTTTCCGACATTCGTAAGCTTTGCCTGTGTCACCGTACCTTTCTTCAGAAGCCAGCCGATCCAGAGAAGGGCCAACAGGGCGAGTACAATGTGACCAGCGTGAAGCCACGTATAGGCGTAGACCATAGAGGGAACCATGCCGTTACCTACGAGGATACCGGTCGCCTTGAGCTCGGACCACAGAGTCCACTGAAGAGCGAGGAACACAAGACCAAGCGCCACTGTAGCAAGCCATAGAAGCGCAGAGTTTTTCTTTTCAAAGAGAAAGTAAGTCACCGAAGAGAAAATCATCACGAGTGTCGAAAGAAGCGGAAGCATTCTCGGCATTCCCTGAATTTCAACCGGTGGCCACATCGGAGAATTAAAGCGCACGAGGGCGTAACCCAAAAACAGGGTGAAGAACAGCATGCTGAAAGAAACGAGTGTCACGGTCATCGCGACACTGTTCTTAAATGCTTCGTACTGTTCGGCCTTCGTGTTCATCAATTACACCTGCACCAGATCTTCCGTCTGATACTGGAAGTCGCGACCAGTTTTCAAGTTCGGGTTACCGAGCTCGTGTGGCCCGCACTTCACCGTCGGGATCTCTTTATAGTTGTAGTGAGGAGCTGGAGATGGAATCTGCCACTCGAGAGTTCCGACTTCCCAAGGATTGTCTCCCGCCTTCTCTTTCTTGAAGAAGATGGTGTGGACAAAGTTGTAGATGAAGATGAACTGAGCAAGTCCCATGAGAACTGCTGAAACAGTGATCATCTGGTTGATCGGAATGAGCTTGTGCATGAACTCATAGATGAACGGGTTGTACAGACGACGATGCATGCCCGCGTATCCCACCAGCATCATACCGGTGAAGATTCCGTTCAAAGGAATCATCGTGCACCAGAAGTGCCACTTGCCGAGTGTTTCATTCATCACTTTGCCGAACATTTTCGGGAACCAGAAATACGTTCCGGCAAAACCACCGAGGAGAACCGAAGCTGCCATGGTGTAGTGGAAGTGACCAACCACGAAGTAAGTGTCGTGGAGGTAAAGGTCAGTCGAAACTGTCGCAAGGTGAAGACCTGTGAGACCGCCGAGACCGAAGACGAAAACTACGCCCATTGAGAAAAGCATTGGTGAAGTAAAGCGGATAGACCCCTTCCAGAGAGTTCCGAGCCAGTTAGCAAAGAAGATCGCGGACGGGATCGAGATCAACATTGTGAGAGTCATGAATGACTGAGTGAGGAGTGGGCTCATCTGAGTCGTGAACATGTGGTGACCGTAAACCACTGTTGAAAGCACAGTGATGGTCGTCAGTGACAGAGCGGTCATCTTGTAACCGAAAGCTGGCTTACGAGAGAAGAACGCGAGAAGGTCACTTACTATTCCCCACGCCGGGAGAATGAGAATGTACACTTCAGGGTGACCGAAGATCCAGAACACGTGCTGGAAGAGAACCGGAT
>JBJMLZ010000094.1:0-6701 GCA_045805035.1 Bacteriovoracaceae bacterium | reverse complement strand
CGACTGGAAAAGATCATCGCGATCTCATCGATGAGCTGAACTCAAAGACATTCGGCAATCGTTGGGTCGCGGCTTATGAACTCTCAAAGTTCATCGCCTCTAAAAAAATTCCGAAAGAGGACGTTCCCTGGGTTATCGAAAATTTATCCCGCGTGTACTTTGAATCCGTAGACAACCGCACCAGAAACTTCGTTGTGCTCGCATTGGGGAGCATGAATAATCCTTTATCCCTTCCCGTTTTAAACAAAGCGTTATCGGACCCGGACCCTCAAGTTCAGTTCAATGCTGTGACTTCGATTGGAAATATGCCCACAACTGAAAATATTGAGTGGGCCAAGATCGATGCACTTTCCAGTCAGGAACAAGATTCTGGACTTCGTCAGGTTGCAATCCTCGCGATAGCGGCGCACAACCGTCCAAATATTGAAGAAAAGGCGCTTCCGCTGCTTCAATCTTCCGACAAAAATCTTCGCTATGCCGCAGCAATCGTGCTCACTTCCCGCAAAAATTCCCAGGCCCTTCCGGTCCTCGAAGAGATCATGAACCTTCGTTACGACGTTGCCCAGGCCGGAGAGTTGAACGGAGCACAGGTTGAAGCGCTCAAGATGAACGCGCTGGAAAATATCGAAAAATCCAAATGGAATGCACCGCTGAAACTGGTGAAAAAAGTCGAGTCCGAGGACACCAACATCCGAGTTTCCACGAAAGCAAAACAGGTTCTAAAAGTATTGAAAAATTAGAAGTTTACATTAATAATGTGGGGAAACTTAAGAAGCCCCTATCGTTTAGAGCCCACCTAAAGCTCTAGATATATTTTTTCGGAGAAACTCTCATGAGTGATGAGGCAAAAACCAGTCTTAACCGTCGCGAGTTTTTTAGCTTTCTTGCTGTCGGTTGGATCACATTCGGTGCCGCTGCAGCTGGAATGGCGAGCTTAGTCTTTAGATTCCTCTATCCCAACGTAGTTTTCGAACCAGCAATGGATTTCATCGCCGGTTACCCAGACGATTACGCTGAAGGTGTCGACGAGAGATGGAAAAACGGATTCGGCGTCTGGATCTACAAGAAAGAAGGCCGTCTCGTTGCTATGTCGAACATCTGTACTCACCTCGGTTGTATTCCAACATGGCTTCCTGCTGAATCAAAATTCAAATGCCCATGTCACGGTTCAGGTTACTACCCGAACGGAATCAACTTCGAAGGTCCCGCTCCACGTCCACTCGAGCGATTCAAAATTTATCGTAACCCTGAAGGAAAAATCGTCGTCGATAAGACGAAGACTTTCCGTTACGAAAAAGGCGAGTGGAACAACGACGGCGCTTACATCGACGTCTAATCTCTAGAGGAAAAATATGTCAGAAGGTTTTGCAAAAAAAGTCGCGAACACGCAGGTCTGGAAATCGATTTTCCGTCACGGACCACCAAACAATGCTCGTAACCGCGCAGCTGTTATCGCTGGTAACGTGTTCCTCCATCTTCACCCGATCAAGCTCAAAAAATCCGGCGTTCAGCTCGGCTACACATGGTGTATGGGCGGACTCACGTTCTTCGTGTTCCTCTCACTCACGATCACCGGCGTTCTCCTGATGTTCTACTATCGCCCGACTGCCGAATACGCATTCACAGACATCATCGGCCTTCGCGAACACGTTCCTCTGGGAATCATGCGCGAACTTCACCGTTGGGGCGCCCACTTGATGGTAATCACCGTGTGGATCCACATGTTCCGCGTGTTCATGACTGGTTCCTACAAACCACCTCGCGAATTCAACTGGGGTGTTGGTGTTATTCTTCTCGTTCTCACCATGCTTCTTTCGTTCACTGGCTACCTCCTCCCTTGGGATCAGCTCGCAATTTGGGCGATTACCGTAGGTTCAAACATGGCGAAGGCAACTCCGTTCATGGGTCACGGTGGTCCAGGTGCGATGCTCGCCAAGATCGGCGACTTCGTTATGGTGTCGGATAAAAACGACGTACGCTTCCAGCTCCTCGGTGGTCGTTTTGTAGGTGAAGCAGCACTTCTTCGCTTCTACATTCTCCACTGCGTCTTCATTCCACTGGTCGTGGCGGTACTCATTGCTGTTCACTTCTGGCGCGTTCGTAAAGACGGCGGAATCTCGGCTCCACTCTAAAAGGACTATATGATTAAGGAAGCGATTAACCACCTTTCGGCTCCGATTTATTCCTTCACTGCCTTCGTCATCCTTTTTGTATTGGCGATGAGACGGATGGATATCGTTGGAACAAAAAAATTCGGAATGGGACTTTTGATTGGAGTGCTCGCCATCTTTGGATGGATGCTCACCGATCCTGTGTTCTTCACCGTTATCTCTACACCAGATAACATTCCTATCATTATCCTGAACGCACTCGTGTTCTGGTCGACTTGGTACGCGCTCTATAAAGGCAACCAAAACGACATTCGTATCGCGGCTGGAGAACAACCAATCGAAGGTACTCCTGAGAACAGAGAAAAAGTGTGGGCGTGGCCAAACCTCGTTTACACCGAACTTTTCTGTATCATTCTTTGTACGATCTTCCTGATTGCATGGGCGATCTTTTTCAAAGCTCCGCTCGAAGAACCAGCGAACCCAACCTGGGCACCAAACCCGGCGAAAGCTCCATGGTACTTCCTTGGTCTCCAAGAAATGCTCGTGTACTTCGACCCGTGGATGGCGGGTGTGGTTCTTCCAGGGATCATCATCGTTGGCCTCATCGCGATTCCCTTCATCGACATCAACCCGAAAGGAAATGGTTACTACACATTTAAAGAGAGAAAGTGGGCGATCAGCGGCTTCCTTTTCGGATGGCTTGCACTTTGGGTTTTCCTCATTCAGATCGGTACGTTCCTTCGCGGTCCGAACTGGACGTTCTACGGACCATTTGAATACTGGGACGCTCACAAAGTGGTCGCAGAAAACAACGTGAACCTTTCCGAATATTTCTGGATTAAGGGGCTTGGTGTTGCTCTTCCTAAGAACATTTTCCTTCGCGAGATCATGGGTCTCATTCTGACCGGCGTGTATCTCGTGGCGATGCCTCTTTATGTCACCAAGAGATGGGGTCAGGACCTTCTCTCCCGTATGGGCGGTCCACGTTATTGGCTCCTGGTTTTCCTTTGTCTCGGCATGATGAGTCTCCCGATCAAGATGTATCTTCGTTGGTTCTTCACTCTGAAGTACATCGTGGCAATGCCTGAATTTGAATTGAACCTCTAATTGATTGATAAGGTAGCGATAAATGAAACGTGAACCCGGAATGGCCTACGACACCAAAGCTCTGAATAAGATCTTTGCGATTGTTTCGATTGGTTTCCTCTTAGTAACGATCTGGATGGTCCTCGACGATTACATCCGTCCATGGAAAGCAATCCAGGTTAAGGCGATGGATATTGAGAAGCAAAAGACCATGGCCAAGATCAAAGAGATCGAGGGTGGAATCGATGCCAAGGCCCTCGCTGAAATTAAAGCGAAGATTGCGGCTTCTGAAAAAGAAATTGAAGGTCACAAAAAAGAGCTCGATAAAGCGGAAGAGAAAATCGCCGAGATCAAAAGAAAGATCTACGTTCAGAACATGCAGAACGGCGTGAATGGATCGCAGGCATCTGCTCACCAGTTCAAGTACGAACATGCTCTGATGGAAGGCCATAAGCACGATGCTGAGAAACTGAAGCCTATCTTCGATGACTACAAGAAAAAAGAAATCGCAGGTAAAGATGCTCTCAAAGGTCTCCAGGCCGATGAAGCTGCTCAGAACGATATCATCAAGAAGATCAACACTGATAAGACTGAAGCCGAAAAACAACTGAAGAAGCTTACTGGTGACCGTGACCTTCTCATGTCTTCACTTCCAAGAACTGAGAAGAATCCCATCTGGGCAATCAGAAACGCTCCCTTCATCGACTTCCTTGATCCAACGATCAAGATCCGTCAGTACGTAATTAAAAATTCCATCAACGATTTCTACTTCCAGCAAATGCCTAAGATCGATCGTTGTACGACCTGTCACGTCTTCATTGATAAGCCGGGCTACGAAGATCAGGCCAATCCTTATAAGACTCACCCGAAAGTCGACACTCTCGCGGTAGGTGTTAACTCTGCTCACCCGGTGAAAGAATTCGGATGTACTTCATGTCACGGCGGTGTTGGTGACCGCGTGAACGACTTCAGCGCTCCAGCTCACATTCCACAGAATCACGAACAGGAAAAAGAGTGGATTGCAAAATACCACTGGCATGAACCACACAAGGTTCCTCAGGCGATGATTCCGCTTCAATACATTGAAGGTCAGTGTATGAAGTGTCACAAGGGTGAAGAACGAATCCCAATGGGTGACAAGATCAACGCCGGTCGCGAACTCGTTGAGAGCTACGGCTGTTACGCTTGTCACAAGATCGAAGGTTGGCAGCACCTGAAAAAACCAGGTCCATCACTTCGTCGTGTAACTCACAAGATCCATAAAAAAGAATGGCTCAAGAACTGGATCTGGGCACCACGCTCATTCAACAAGCATGCACGCATGCCACAGTTCTTCGATCAGCCGAACAACTCAACTCCTGAGTTCCGTGCGAAAAACATCGCCGAAGTAAATGCTATCGCAGAGTACATTTCTCAAACTGCTAAAGAGTACAAACCATTCCAGCATTATGCCGGTGGCGACAAGGCCTCTGGTAAAGAACTCATCGAGACGATCGGTTGTGTTGGTTGTCACACTGTTGATGGCATCAACCAGGAACTCAACGATAAAGTGAATTCTAAACGTGCACCATTCCTCTCGAACCTTGGTTCGAAAGTGGATCCGGATTGGCTCGTCTCCTGGTTGAAGCAGCCCCGTCACTATGATGAGAACACGATTATGCCTTCGTTCCGTCTCACGGACAAAGAGGCCAATGATATTGCTTCTTATCTCCTGAGCTTTAAGAATGATGCGTTTGATGAACTCAAGTTCCCTGAGCTTGATCCGAAAGTTCGCGATGAAATTCTCGTCAAAGATTATTTCTCTGCGTTCGAGACAATCAAAGCTGCGGAAGCAAAGCTTGCGACTCTCTCTGATGAAGAGCGCACGATGGAACTTGGCAAACGTTCTATCAACAAGTACGGATGTTACTCTTGCCATAACATCAATGGCTTTGAAGGCGATCTCCCGCAGATCGGTCCTGAACTTACGAAAGAAGGTTCTAAGCCAGTTGAGCAGTTCGGCTTTGGTCAGCAAAAACAAGTCCCACACGCTCGTCAGGCATGGCTCACTCAGCATTTGAAAAACCCACGCATCTGGGACGTAGGTGTTCCGAAACAGTTCAAAGACCTCAACCGCATGCCGAACTTCTATCTGAAAGATGCAGAAGTTAACCTCATGGTTGGTCTCCTCCTTGGTCAGGTGAATGAGAAGATTCCTCTCGCAGGTATGAAGCAATATGCAGGTGGGGAGAAGCTTTATCAGGACGCTCTCAAAGTTGCGAACAAGTACAACTGTTACGGCTGTCACAAGATCGATGGCATTGGCGGAAAACTTTCTGATGCATTTGAAGACCGCACTTTCGGTCCTCCATTCCTCACTTCAGAAGGACATCGTGTTCAGTCTGATTGGTTTGCTGACTTCCTCCGTAACGTTCATCCGATTCGTCCATACGTGAAAGTCAGAATGCCGACCTTCCCACTTTCGTCGGAAGAACTGAACACGTTGGTTATGGGATTAGCTGCTCAGAAAAATCAACCGGCCTTCGAAATTGAAACCAATGTTGTCTGGGAACCAGGCGAACGTGAAGCTGCCCAGAGAATCTGGAATGAACTCGCGTGTACAACATGTCACACGCTCGGATTCAATAAAGATGCTCCTCAAGCGCCAGATCTTCATTACGCGAAGAAACGCCTGCGTGCTTCGTGGATGGAAGCTTGGCTCTCCAATCCGCAATCATTCCTTCCGTACACAGCAATGCCTGCGTTCTGGGATGATGGAAGTGGTAACCTGATTCCAGCTGTCGACGGAGTACTTGATAACGATCCGAAACGTCAGATCCGCGCCATGAGAAAATGGGTGCAGGAATTCGGTTATGATCGTTCTCCTGTCCCTTTTCCTAAGAATCAGTAAACAATAAAAATAGGGCCTCGAAAGAGGCCCTTTTTTTTTGTTTTTTTACTCAAGTCCAAATGAATTTTCGCCGTTGACAGACTTTACAAGTTTCCACTAAATTTGCTTCTCGCGAATTTTAATCCGTGAAATGTGAAAGGGCCTGTAGCTCAGTTGGGAGAGCGCCAGCTTTGCAAGCTGGATGTCGCAAGTTCGATCCTTGTCAGGTCCACCACTCTTCTAAAAGTATTCTTGAAAAAGTGCTTTACGAAGAAAAGTTGCGGTGTTAAAACGCTAAGCTCTTTGACAACTTAATAACGATAAAGATTTTGTGTTCTTCGGAACACAAGATGAGATGAGAAAGTATCCCGTTCAATTGCCGAGTCTTTCGTAAGATTTAGCAGTTCTCAGGACTGTAGAAAGACGATCATTGCTTAACCGCTTTGATGTAGATCGCAACTTGAACAAAATTCGCTAGAATTTTTATTAGAGCTATTTCAAATAAACTTTGAGTTTAAATTTAAAATAATACTTGGAGAGTTTGATTGTGGCTCAGAATGAACGCTGGCGGCGTGCCTAATACATGCAAGTCGAACGTGAAAGTCCTTCGGGATGAGTAAAGTGGCGCACGGGTG
>JBJMLZ010000093.1:0-11206 GCA_045805035.1 Bacteriovoracaceae bacterium | reverse complement strand
GTCGCGACTTTTTTTGTCGCCGCTTTTTTTGTCGCAACTTTCTTCGTGGCCTTCTTTGCAACTTTTTTCTTCGTAGCTTTTTTCTTCGCCATATCTTCCTCTACCATTTGTCCCGGAGTGACCGGAGTTTAATAAATTCTTCTTTCCCTGCTTTGAGAAACGGATTCGTCTCAAGCTCCTCTTTGAAAGTGAGCGGTGAGCGCATCAAAGGATCATCCGCGACTTTCCGTAAGCGCTCTTTAACCGCAGCATTTTCCGGATTCACACTCAGCGCGAACTCAAGATTGCGTTTCAGATAATCATGTCCGGGTTGAAGAACTGTGTCCAGTGGAAGCCGGCCCACAAGTTTCACCACCGTCTCAAACAAGAGGTCAACGTTCCCGCCATTCTTGCAGTTGCCGACGCCGGCATTAAAAAGCGTATCGCCGGAAAAGATAACCGGCGCGCCGTCCCCCTTCCAGAGAAAAACTTGATGGTCCATGGTGTGGCCGGGAGAAGCAATGATCTCAAGCTCGTTTTTATCATCAAGTGAAACGTTCTCCGACGAGTTCAGTTTTTTGACCGGAGCATTGAAGGTGCGGACAAGCTCATCGTTTCCGCGGACATGATCCCAGTGAGAGTGAGTATTCAGGATTCCCTGGAGCGAGAGGCCTCGTTTTTTGATATAATCCGTAAAAGGCGCCGCCTCCCAGGGATCAATCACCCACGCATCTCCGCTCTTATCATCGTAGATGAGGTAGCTGAAGTTTCTGAGGTCGTTCTTGGCGTAAAAACGTTCACACTGGATCATTATGGAAATTATCCTTGTTTATTACTGTCAGGTCATCTTTCTTTCATTCATCGTGATCAATCACCTCGCGGAAATATATCTCTCACGCCGGCAACTGCAAACGCTGGAGCGCGGAAAAGAAAAAGTGCCGGATGAATTTCAAAGTGTGCTGAGCCTTCCTGATCATCAGAAAGCGATCCGCTATGGCAGTGCGCGCCTGCGTCTGTCGCAGCTTCATCTCATCTGGGACGCGGCACTCCTGATGTATTGGTTCCCCTTCCGTGGGCTTGAAAAACTTTATGCAGTTACTCCCGGCGAAGGCATTCATCACGAAGTACTCTTTCTTCTTTCCCTCGCTGCCGTCCAGATGCTTCTGGGTCTTCCCTGGGCGTTGTATTCAACATTTGTGCTCGAAGAAAAATTCGGCTTCAATCGTACGACGTGGAAACTTTTTTTCATTGATCGCGTGAAGGGCCTCGTTCTCGGCGCTCTCATCGGCGTTCCTCTTCTCTATGCCGTGATTGCTTTTTACAATTCATTCCCGGACACCTGGTGGCTCGCTTCGTTTGCGCTTGTCACTGGCTTCCAGTTTGTGATGGTGTGGGTGTATCCGAAATGGATTGCTCCCCTTTTTAATAAGTTCCACCCGCTCGAAGAACAGGAACTCAAAACCGGAATCGAACGTCTCGTCACCAACGCCGGATTTGTCGCGAAGGAAGTTTACGTGATGGACGCTTCGAAAAGAAGTTCACACGGGAATGCGTACTTCACCGGTTTCGGCAAAAGTAAGCGCGTGGTGTTTTTTGATACGCTTCTCTCCACTCTCGCGCCCGGCGAAGTCTTCTCGATTCTCGCTCACGAACTCGGCCACTTGAAGCTCAAGCACATCCTGAAAGGACTAATCACAAGTGTGATTCTTTCTTTTCTCGGGTTCGCTCTGATGGGTTATCTCGCTCATCGCCCGGAATTCTACGCGGGCCATTTTGTGAGAATTGTTTCTCCGGGAACTCTGCTCGTTCTCTTCACCATGGCAGTACCCCTTTATACCTTCTGGGCGACTCCCGTTTTTTCCTGGATCTCCCGCAAAAGAGAATTCGAGGCGGATGCTTACGCCGCTGGCGAAACCGGCCCTGACGGACTCATATCCGGACTGCTTAAACTTTATAAGGAAAACGCGAGTCCGGTGATCACTGACCGCGTGTACTCGGCCTTCTATCACTCGCATCCGCCGGCACTTGAGAGGGTGAAAAAATTAAAGACCTTCGAAGCTAAGGCCCGTTAGGGATTCGCGCAAAAACTGCACGTAAGGCTTGCGCCACTTATCCACTTCGTTGTGAAGCTCGTGATAAGCGCCGTCATACACCCGCACCTGCGCTGACTTTTCCACTTCCCGGAAATAATCGATCGCAAGCTCAGAGCTCACAATGCTGTCGCCGGTTCCGAGTGCGACGAAGAGCTCGCATTCAATCCGAAGAGGTCTTGAGAAAACCTCCCGCGCCATGCGGAGAATCTCAAAAAGAAGCTTCGAGTGAATTTTTTTGTGAGTGTACTCATCCTTCACGTACGCATCGTACACGCGGCTGTCGTGAGAAAGCTTCCGGAGATTTAAAATGCCACCCAACGGAAGTGTTGGTGACTTGCAAAGTGCTTCGAGAAGAAAAGAGGGCGCTCCCGCCACGAGCGGTCCTGCGGCCCCTGGTGCGCCTACCACCGGCGCCGAAAGAAAAACTTTTTCCGGGTATTGATCGCGCTTCACGAGGTTCTGCATGTAACCCGCAGTCACCAGTGCACCCATCGAATGACCCATGAGAGCATAGTCTTTCAGATTGAATTCCTTCCGGAGATATTCAATGACGGCATCGAGGTCGCGGAAAAAATCGCGGAAATCTTCCACGTATCCCGGACGCCCGCCGCTTTTGCCATGACCTCTGAGATCGTAAATTGCGACGTTAAAAGTCTGGGAAAAAAGCTTCAACATGTACTCATGTCGTCCGAGATGTTCACCAAGACCGTGAGAGACAATCAACCATTTTGAGTTTCCGTTCTCGCGGACCAGGCATTTCAGCGGTGTCCCGTCGAAAGAAACAATGTCTCGGTATTCGTTATTCATAAAAACCCTGCTATAATTTTACTCATGTACTGTCCGGTTTGCTTTCAAAACACTCTGAAGATTCGCTCCAGCGGCGTCATCAAATTAGCTTTCAACGGAAAGTCCCGGAACAATTCGCTGTTCACCTATAATCTCCAAAAAGAGACCCATGAGCAACTCCTCGCCAAGCTTCGCGAGAAAATCGTGGACTGGATGAGTTTTTATTCTGAGTTTGCGAATAAGACGCCGATCAAGACGTTCGAGGCCTTCTCGGCGGACTTCATGTGCATCAATAACTGCAAGATCGACATTGTGAACACCAAGGTCAGTGTGGTGAATCTCGTCTACACGCCTCAGGAAGTGAAGGCAATGCTGAAGCAGGAAGGCCAGAAGTTCGGCATCGACGTCGAAGTCAACTTCAACGAATAAATTCAGAAGCCAATATCAAATCCTGCTTCAATCTCTAAAAATCCCTTGAGCGCAAATGTCTCCGGCACTTTTCCGGCGTCGATAAATGCCTCAATTCGGTTTGAGTTCATGCGCTTGAGGAAAGGAAGGAGATTCGCCTTCTCGACTTTCACATCCAGACAGATCGCTGGAGTACATTCTTCAATCTGCTCAACCCCGAGAGTTTCATCAATGTAAGTCGCATCGGCGGCAACTGCATTCTCAAATCTTTCTGTCATCACCGGATCTTTCTTCAGTTCGATGAAGACTGAGTTATCAAGCATCATGATGTTATCAATGACTCCTTTGAACTCAGGATGATTATCAAAATAGACCCGCGTCTCTCCGGCATGCTTAGAACGGAGCATGTACATCTTCCCCCGCTCGTCATTCATGATGGATTTGGCCTGTCTCTTTCCGTCGTACTTCACCGCCACAAATTCTTCAAGTTTAGAAAGATCCGGCTCTTTTTCCGGAGTTGGTTCCTGGAAGTAACTCATGTAGCGTTCAGTTTTCTCATCGGTCAATGTCGGGTCATTACACGGGAAAAGCGGCGAATATTTACCCTGATCTGGCAGGAGACAAACTTTTTTCATGTCTGCCTTCTCCGGCTTCACTCGAAGAACAAGCTTGCTGATGAAATTGAAGTCTACATTTCCTTTCCCGCGGAAAACTCGGTTGATCCAATTCGCGCGACGTGAGCCATTTGGTTTTGGTTCAATATAAAAGAACACGCGCTTTAATCTCACTTCTTTCACGACGTCGGGCAAATCCGGAGTCTGCTGGTGAAAATACATTTCAGTGCGACCAGCTCCGAGTGCCAATGCAAGGTTGGCAAACATTTTTGAAATACCACCAAAGAAGAATCCAAAATCCGGAAGTGGTGATGCCATTGGATCAGTTGTAATCGGCAGAGGAAAAGTCTTTCTCATGAGCTTGCCGTCGCCATAGGCCTGGGCAAATGTGAGAGGATCAACGTCATTCTTCACAACAGACTTCTGCCCGCAGCTCACAAGACCGAATATTAAGCACATAAACAACAGATGTTTTGCCATTTTTCCTGCCCTAACCTTATGTAAAGACTTGTCTGAGCGGAATTCTAGCGCACTGTATAAAACATAACAGGGGTTTTTACCTTTTTACAGGCCCCCCCGACTGAACTTTGTGCACAGCGCAATTGACCCTACAATTCGTTAATCTGTTGATGAGGAGATTTTGGAAATGAAATGGTTGCTGCCAATAGCGTTTTTCGGCTTGCTGAGCTCGGCACACGCGCAGACATGGGCACAACTCCCTAAGGGAGTTCGGTGTTTCGGTTTCCGGAATGTCACCACTACTCCTATTAAATCGAACTTTAACCAGTTCCGTTCTGAGACTTCACTCTCTACTAACTTCCGCGTGGACGCAGTTACCCTGAACCAGATGGCAGGCAATATTCTCGTACCTGGCCAGGACATGGACGCCAATGCCTACAAGCAACTTCTTGTGGGTGAATATGGAGTCGACGCCAAAGCTCAGGCGAACGTGAACGGCATGGGCTTCGCTTACGGTCTCACCGATAAAGTCATGCTCTACGCCGAGATCGCTTATTACAACGCCAATGTTCAGGCGCGCTTGAAGCGTACGAAGGACAATAACTTTAAGCAAGTTGCTGAGTACCTCGCGAACAAAACGAATATGACTTATTCGGACAAAGCGATCCAGGAACTTCTCAACCGCATGGTGGATCTGAACGAACACAACATTCAATCAGTGGTGGTGAACCACTTCGGCTACAAACCAATCGGTAACTGGCAGGGCACTGGCTACGGTGACATGGAAACCGGCGTGATGATCAAGGCGATTGATAAAGGAACTTGGGGCCTTCAACTCTACCCGGGTGTTGTTCTTCCGACTGGCCGCCAGGATGATCCGAACATGCTCCAGGATATTGGTTTCGGTGACGGTCAAACTGACATCTTCGGCGAAATTGGTACTGGTTATATCGTGAACGATAACCTCGCCTTCGGTACCCGCCTTCGTTATACCTATCAGTCCCCTTCGAACAAACGCCTGCGCGTTCCAACTGACCGCGATTTCCCTCTCTCAGCGCAGACCGGAACTTTCAACGTGAAGTACGGTGATAAGTTGAACTTCATGCTGAACTCAACCATCGCTTTCAATGACTGGTTCTCTATTACTCCCGTTTATCGCTATCTCTACCAGGCGAAGTCCCAGTACGATTCCAACTACGGCGTCGCTAACGACTATCTTTCCTATAACACCAACAAGCAGGAACACCAGGTTCAGCTCACCACTTCTATTTCTTCCATCCAGCCGTTCCTGAAGAAGAAGTTTGTGCTTCCTGCGCAGATCAACTTCAACGTTGTTCAGACGGTCGCAGGCCAGAACGTTCCGAAGGTCGGCCGCTTTGAGATCGAGCTTCGCCTGATCTTCTAAGTTAAAGTCGGGTCCGGTGAATCACGTGATACTTCCGGTTCTCGGAGTCCTTCTCTGATTTAAAGAGACATAGCTCCTTCACGGGCACGACGAGAGATTGCTGCTCGCTCTTCTCCAGTCCTTCGACCAGATCTGCGTGCTCATGCCGCTGCCAGCGCTTCACGGTCACGTGGGGAACAAATTCTTTTTCATGTTCACGCACATATTCGGGATAAATCACTTCAATTTTTTTCCGCAGCTCGAGCATTTCCGGCGAATGCTCAAATCCGAGATACATTATTCTTCGGTTAAAAAAATGAAAGGTGGATGATTTCACCGCAAACGAAGGCACGTGGATCTTATGCACTCTTTCTTTAATTGATTCCACGAGACCCTCAGGACAAGCACCGATAAAGAGCAAAGTGAGATGAAGGTCATGAGTATTCTCCCAGCCCTTTTCGGACTTTTTCAGAGGGAAAAGCATCGAAGCAATTGCCTCTTTGTTTTCCGGAGAAAGTTCAACGCCAAGGAAGAGTCTCATATTTTGGCAAAAAAAAAGGGCCCGTTGCCGGGCCCTATCGTTGTTTACTTAGAGAACAATTTTATAACCAGTACCCCAGACGGTTTCGATCGCGATGTTCACCTTACTCATCTTTTTTCTGAGAGAGAAGATGTGCACGTCGATGTTCCGTGAAGTCATTTCCATGTCCTTATCAAATTCCCCGATGAGCTCTTCACGGGTCGCTGCCGCAGACGAGTGCTTATAAAGGTGATTAAAGATCACGAACTCGCGTGAAGTGAGGTTGATCGTCACACCGTCTTTAATCACAGTGTGTGCCTCTGGGATGAGCTTGAGGCCCACGTTCATGAGGTTGTCCTGGAGATTGGAAACTTTTGTGTAAGCGTTGTTCACACGAACAAGAAGTTCTTCGTAATTGAATGGCTTAGTGATGTAATCATCCGCTCCACTCTGGAGACCTTCGATGATCTGATCGGCCTTGTTATAGGCAGACATCATGAAGATAGGAGAGAGCTTGTCCTTCAGACGGATCGTCCTAACAATGTCGATCCCTTTAATGCCTGGAAGGTTCCAGTCAAAGAGGTAGACACAATGATCTGGACGATCTTTAAAGGAGAAAAACTCTTCTGCTGATTCAAAACCGTAAACGTGAAATTCGTGACGCTCAAGGAGCTGTTTCAGAGCGTCGAGGATGTCTTTTTCGTCTTCAATAATGACAATGGATTTCTTCATCTTTTACTCTCACCGCGTTTATCTTTAGATGTTCTTTATACCTATCGGATCAATTCCAAATCATTATAGATAAATATCAAGCACTTGCCAGCTTAATCAAAACTTAAGATTTTAGGGATTTTTTTATGACATTGACGCTTAAGGTGCGGAAATATGGTGGGCGTTGAGGGGATCGAACCCCCGACATCTACCTTGTAAGGGTAGCGCTCTCCCAGCTGAGCTAAACGCCCACATGTCCGAATAGAGTGCTCATCTTAGGTATCGACAACTTTTCTGTCAACGGAAAATCTTTTTTTCAGCACGATCTTCATTCCATTCTTTGATTGAAGAGTCAGGTGATGGACCGGATGAGGAACAAAGCCAGGCGAGAGTGACCACTCAAAATTTTGTACCAGCGCCGCCACGATCAGCATCGCCTCTGCACGCGCAAGCTCCTCCCCGATACACGCCCGTGGTCCGCGAGCGAATGGGAAAAATGTACAGTCGTCGCGCAGAATCTGGCGCTCGATGAAACGCTCCGGATTCCACGTGAGAGGATCTTTCCACCAGCGTGCATCTCTTTGCGTAACCCATGGCTGGCAGACCACGGTTACTCCGGCGGGAACAGTGACTTCGCCAATAACATCTCTATCGTTTGTCATACGCGCGAAAGCAGGCACGGGTGGCATCAGTCTCAAGGTTTCATCAATCACGGCCTTCAGGCGTGGCAGAGAGAGAAAATCAGTACGTCCAATTTCGTGAATCTCCTTTCCGATGGCGCTCATCTCTTTTTTAATTTCTTCCTGCCAGCTCGGATGAAGAGCGAGATACCAGGTGACCCAGGTGAGAAGGTTACTGGTGGTCTCGTGGCCCGCCATGAGAAGAGTCATGACTTCATCGCGGATTTGTTTTTTGGGGAGATCCCCGCTCTTCATGAGTGACGAGAGTATGTTTGTTTTATTCTCTGAAGGACCTGACATGATTTTCTCTACCACTTTATCCATGTCGAAGAGGATCTTACGCCGGCGAAGGTTTTCAGGAGTTGGAAAAGCGAGAGGGAAAGAAAAAGCTGAGCGCATTCTCTCATTCACCTTCTCCATCTCGTAAGTGAGACCTTGGGAAATCGAGCTTGAGAAATGTTCGACATCGGCGCCGAAAAATATTTGTCCCGCGAGATCCAGTGCAAGACGATTGAACACCGGGGAGACATCGACTTCACCAACCGCCAGGTCATTGAGTTTTTCAGCAGTCACTGTAGATATAACTTTGATGTATTCATCAATAGCGGCACCGTGGAATTGCTTGGCCATGATCCTGCGCTCTTTTCTCCAGAGTTCGCCTTCGCTCGTAAGAAGGCCGTCACCAAGAAGAGGTTTCAGCTCATCATACTGATCACCCTTAGAGTAATTCGTGTGATTCTCTTTCAGGACATAGGAAATCTGGTCTGGGTGATAAACAAAGAGACAAACTTTCCCCGGCCATGGCATCCAGACCATGTCCCCAAAAGTTTCATGCATTTTCTGGTAAGTAATAAGGGGATTATTTTTTATCCGATAACCCCAGCGCAATAGCTCAAGGCCCTTCGGTCCATTCAGTGACGTTCTCGTTGCCTCTAAGATTCCTTCCATCTTGCCCTCCTGGTGGTTCTTCCATAATATGAGCTAGTGCTCACATTCGGTTACTCGCAAAAGGACTCCTCCATGAAGCGCAAGAAACTTCCCCTAACTCCCCGGAAAGAGCCGAACCAGGAGCGTTCACGCGAGACGGTGGAAAATATTGTCACTGCCACTACTCACATTCTCGAAAAAGATGGTTTTGAGAAGATCAGCACCAATCGCATTGCCGAAAAGGCAGGCGTTTCGATCGGATCTTTGTATCAATACTTTCCGACAAAAGACGCGATCTTCTCCTTCATGATGGAGAGATACGTGAAAAGTCAGACCGAGATGGTGGACAGGATCATCCAGGAGAGAAAACTAAGCCGCGATCTCAAGGAGACCGTGAGAATCATCATCAGTGCGATCATGGAATCCAAGATTAAACAATCCCGGTTTCAAAAGATGTTTGCAGAAAAAGTTTTGAGTTATGCCGGGTTTGAGAGCCTTCACAAGCAGGATGAGCATCTCATAGGTGTGTTCGAAAAATACCTTGAACCTTTTGAGAACGAAGTGCGGAAAGAGAATCTTGATATCAGTCTTTATTTTGTGATTCAAACGGTGAAGGTACTTCCCATCGCGATTCTCTACCAGAATCGAATCAAGCTCGCCGATCCCAGAGTGACCGACGAGCTGGTTGAGCTCTGTTACCGCTATCTCAAAAAATAATTAAAGAACAAGCTTCAGGAGAGCGGCAGTCAGCCTCTCATGCAGGAGACTTTTGAATGGAATGTGCACGACGGTTTCGCCGTGATCAACTGCGGGCAGTCTCACGTAATCTGTTCCCGGGAGAAGAGTGGCGTGAAACGGGGACATGCCGTCACTGTCATCATAAGGGCCGGCGTAAAGCTTCGGGCCCACACAATGTCCGTGCAAAGTTTCAAGACATCCGGTTTTTATGAGGGAAATGCTGTTGGCGTAAAGACTCTTGTACCCGTTAGCGACTCCGCCCACGGTAATGATGCGGACTTTGCCGGCGAGCTCAGAAATTTTCTGTTCATTCGACGTAACGAAGCTCTTTCTTTCTTCTAAAGAGAGATAGCGAACAGTTTTATTTGAGACGTTGAAGAAAGGAAATATTCTGCGAAGTTTCGGCCAGCGCTGAACAACTGAAGCAACCGGCGCGCCAGTGAAGGGAGACTGCATGAAGATAATCGCCTGAACACGTGGCCAGGCAGCTTCGTGTGCGAGGAGATAATCCAGCAGCGCCATTCCTCCGAGAGAATGTGTCATGAAGAGAAGTGGACCAGTTGTGCTGGAGAGAAGTTCGTCGATTTCTTTTTTTGTTTCCTCGACATCGGCAGACGAAGCGAGAAGTCTTCTCACCGGGATGCCCAGATTTTTCAGATACTGAAGGTGAGTCCCGAAATAATCCTTGGTGAGAACAGAGAAATCAATATCCCCTCTCGGATCGGACATGATGAATGTCTCGGACATAATTCCCGGGACCAGAATCACTTCGACATTTTTCAGCGTTTCAATTTCAGCGGCGGTCAAAGCGCCGGTCTTGTAATGGCGGACATAGTTTGAGGAAATGTCGCCCGCAAACGCTGAAAGGGAGAAGCAAAAAAGAAGAAATAAAATTTTCATATTATAGGTCTAACAATCCCTCCAGCACTCGTCTAATCATGAAAACTTACATCGCTCTGGACAGTTGTAAAAACTTTGGACACTTACCCTGGGGTCAAGTCGAACTTGGCTGATCTTTGGCCGGCATTTGCTTTGCTTTAATCTTCTCCATGATCAGGTCCCTGCTATTGGTGTTTATCGCCTTTTTATCGCTATCCGCGTCCGCGGGATCTCTCACCGTATTCCGTGATGAAAGTCATTTCCCCCGTTGTGTTCAGGGCCTTGAAGGAAAGAATCTTTTTTTCAAATTTACGCGGAAGACTCTCACCCGGGTCGTGCGCTTTAAGTTTTCTGACCAGTCCTGTGAGACGTGGCCAATGCCCTATCTTACGGGCTGGAAAATCCTCGATGAAAAATTAAAAGCAAAACTCCCTGACGATCTTTCGTTTGAGCTTGAGCAGGTTGAGAAAAAAGCGAAAGAACTCCGCACGGAAAGAACTGCGGCCGAATACATCGATGCTCATAACATCACAAGCTTTACCCGCGAATTGAACCGCGAACTCACTCCGAAGTATGGGCCAATTTTTTCAGCGGAAGTTTTCAGGGAGATAACAGAGAGAAAGCCTGGCAACAAAGATTTTCGAAAATACGTCCTCGATTCCATTCGTGCCGGAGAGGATCTCCAGATTGAGAACAAAGATAAAGTGAAGCTTGTCGTGAGCTTTGGTCTTGGCTGGTCAAATAAGTATGGGATCGCCGCTCCGTACTACATCAAGGATTTCGTCGCTGACATTGAGTCCTTAGGGATTGAAGTCGTTTATCTGGATAAGAATCCCTTCGGACGCGTGGACGCAAATGTCCAGCGAATCATTCCTCAGATTGAAAGTGAACTCCGGAAAGACAAATCAGTTGTTTTTCTTTCTCTTTGCAAGGGCACACCGGAACTTTTCTCCGCTCTCTCTGATATCCAGGAACCGGAGCTCAGAAAAAAGATCATCGGTCACGTGAACCTTTCCGGGATGCTTACC
>JBJMLZ010000092.1:0-36766 GCA_045805035.1 Bacteriovoracaceae bacterium | reverse complement strand
AGATTCGCTCGCCCCTCTCAGAACAAAGCGGAAGTTATTGGCCTTCAGGAAAATAGAAATCTGATTCTGAATCTGATTGATCACCCACATGGCAGTCTGACGCTGAAGATAGAGATACGAGATGCCCTTCGACTTATATTTCTTGATGTCGAGGATGTCTGTCGTATCATCTTCATTAAAAATTTTGATGTATCGGTCAGCGCCGATGCGGATATAAAGATTCTTATTGATCCCATCGAGGATCGAGAGGAAGTCGATTCCGATCCGGCAATAACCGCTTTCGTTGATATAGGGCGAGGCCTCAAAAAGGCTCTTCGCCTCATCGACCAGTGAAGTAGGCAGTGTAGATTCATCCACGAGCTTGAACTGTTCAAGCTCTTTCAGAAGTTCTTTGCCTTCTTCGCGGACTTCGTCGACGAGAATGATGATCCGGACTTTTTTCTGGTTGGCCTTAAGATACCCAACGAAGTCTTCGAGAAGATAGGCGTTTGAGGTGTAATCGTACACGACCATCGCCGGAGCGAAATCCAGGTCCTTCAAAAACTGCAGCGCCTTCTCCTCACTCTCAAGCTCCGTCACTTCGGTCTTGAGCAAAGTCTCGAGCACAAACTTCAGAATCCCCCGCATATACGGAGAACTTGAGACGACCAGAATAGGGATATTTGTGCTTGTCTCCATTAGTAGAGTTGGACGAAGTCCCCTTCAGTCACAGATCCTCCGGAATGAAGAATACAGATGGCGCCATTGGGCTCAAAGTAATCCACAACTTCAAGCGTGCCTTTCACTTCACCTTGGGACATGCCGATCATCGCACCTGACTCAGGATCATAAATTTCCTGGCCCTCTGTTACGACTTTGAGAATATCTCCCAGGTTGATTCCAGAAGTGCGACCAGCATTGATGTAAATTCTCGTTCCGATGATCTTCGCCACTCTTCCCAGCCAATCAAGCTTTGAGCCGATCTTTACAACCTGCGGAACAAATTTTCTCACTGCGACCTTCACCGAATAGCGGAGAAGATCCTGGCGATACGAAAGATTTTCTTCCGAATCAGACTTGTAGAAACGCATGTTATCGTCGGAAATGTTTCCATCGAGAGTCTCAGAGAAAAGCTCTTTGTTCGAGAGAACATCATAAACTTTGATCTCTACAATGGTTTCCGCGAGTGACTTGATCTTTCTCACAAAACCAATCTCATCACTCTTCTGGCGAACGCGCGCTTCCTTGATCCTGCCGAAGATGACAATGTTCACGCCCGACATCTTCGCCTTGCGAGCAAGCTGAGCGAGCTTGATCCCGCCGCCTGCGTAAATTTCCTTGGAGTTCCCAAATAATGTTTCAGCTTCGGTATCGATAATGAATTCGCGCGAACGATTGATCTCACGACGAAATTCTTCTGTTGCCGTCACCGCCAGATCATCACCACCCATGGGTGATTCATTGTAAAAATTTAAGAGTGCGATTTTCTTTTTGATCGGACTGAACTCACTCACCTTATTCATTTTGGAAGACTGACTAATGGGCCTGCGACGAGAAATCGGCGCACACGATGCGGCGATGATCACCGCCATCAGAAATGACAAGGAGCGAGTGAGTGACATGAAGATCCTTCCTGAACTACTTTTTCACCATTCGGATCACGATCCCACCGGGCGTGACCTCATTTACTAACGAGTAGTTATAGGAAGATTTTAACTCTTTTACCTGTGACAAGAAATCAGTAAACGATTTTTCCTCACCCCGAAAATAGGCCTTCATCGCAGCTTCTTTCGGGCCGAACTCGCTCATCTCCACCTGTAAACCCAACGAACTCCCTCGGGTTTGGAGAAGGTCAACCAGCTTGGTGACATCACCCATGTTCTTCTGGCCAGTGATGACCAACCTGATCACTCGGTTTAAAGGAAGCGCGCTATCTGCTTTTTCAATGAGCTGGGGGAAGACTCCCATCGGTGTGCGGTACACCCGGGAAACGAGTTGAGTGTTCACTTCACTCTGAGTAACGTGCATCCACTCTTTTTCTTCACGCGGAAGTGTGAGGTTGGCAAAACTGCGCTTGGTATTTCCATCGAGAAGCAGAACCCGACCATCCCACGAAAATTTCTGAATGTTCCCGACAACACTCCGGCGAAGATTGAGACCAACTTTCACCCAGAGCACATTCTGAAAAGCGGGATCAACCGTGCTTGATACATCTTCCGGCCGTTTTTCTTCCCAGCTTTTCAGATAATCAAAACAAGCACCCTCACAAATTTCCACTGCGCCGCCTGTCTTGGGAGTGTGTTCCTTCAACCACTTCTCCCAACTTCGGAGAAGAGGGGCAGTGAACTGCGATTCCCGCTCAAGATTCAGGTCCTTCCATTCAAACCCAATTAAGGTCATGTCGCTCACAATGAGCATACGAGAAAACGGAGTCGCCGGAGTTGCAGGAGCTGTAGGTACTGACTCCTGCGCGCAAACAGAAAGAGAAATCAAAAGAAAGAGAAACAATCTCACTGACGAACTTCCTCAATCTTCCCGTCGATAATGAACGACACCGAATTCGTGTTCAGCACTTCATTGATCTTTGCCGCCATCTGCGGTGAAGGATTCACCAGGAAGTTATCATCAAGCTGCATCCGCGCCTTCCCTTCTGCCGTGTCGAAAATAAAGTGAATTGGAACTGATCCACGATACGAAAGAAGAATTTGCTTCACCTGCTGGAGAGAATAAGGATTGAGCGAAGTCAGTGGCACATTCACGCGCACCGATGTTACCCGATTGTCTGATTCATCCTTCAGGAGTGCCACTTTGTTCGGGAAGAATTTTTTCGGATCTTCAGTGAGGTTCACAACCCCGTGAAGAATGAGCGGCTCATCTATCGTGAGGAACTGCTGAAACTCAGCAAATGTTCTCGGGAAGAAGAGACATTCGA
The DNA here is from genome assembly GCA_045805035.1 of Bacteriovoracaceae bacterium. Classification (GTDB taxonomy): domain Bacteria; phylum Bdellovibrionota; class Bacteriovoracia; order Bacteriovoracales; family Bacteriovoracaceae; genus Peredibacter. The sequence continues at coordinate 33,855 of JBJMLZ010000092.1, read as the reverse complement.
TCTTACCAGTGAGGTCTTCCAGAGTGACAAAGGCCATTTTCTCACCTTTTTTAGTGAGAATAACTTTCGCTTCAGAGATCATGCCTGCGATCACCATCGTACGCTTCGTCGGATCGTGTTCATCCGGAATACGCTGGAAAGTTTCGGGCTTCGGCATCGTTGGAAGTTCCTGGATCTGAGCGAGACTCATGGACGTGAGTTTGCTCATGATATCCTTGAAGCGGAAGAGCGGATGACCGGAAACATAAATGCCCAGGAGTTCCGCTTCAAGCGAGAGCTTCTGTTTTTCATCAAATTCCTGGGATTCAGAAATGTGAAGATCATCATTCGTAGATTTCGCTGGCCCACCCATATCAAAGAGATTGGTCTGGCCCATGAGCTTATCTTCCTGCTTCTTCTCAGCGTAAGCAGTGATGAGCTCCATGTTTTCCAGAAGTGTCTTACGATTGAATTTTTCGCAAGTGTCGAAGGTTCCCACCTTGATGAGGGATTCCATCACGCGCTTATTGACCGCTTTGAGATTCACGCGTTCACAGAAATCGATGAAACCGGTGAAAGGTCCATTTTCCGTTCTTTCACGAACGATTTCTTCTACCGCTCCCTCGCCTACGCCCTTGATTGCTCCCATGCCGAAGCGGATGGTCTTATCAATAACGTTGAAGAGCCAAAGAGATTCATTAATGTCCGGAGGAAGAATGTCGATGCCGCAGTCTTTGGCTTCCTGGATATACGACGTGATCTTTTCCTTGTTGTTGATCTCAGTACCGAGAAGAGCAGCAAAGAATTGGGCCGGATAATATTTTTTCAGGAAGGCAGTCTGGTACGCGACGACTGAGTAAGCAACCGCGTGGGACTTGTTAAATCCGTACTCGGCGAACTTTTCCATGAGATCAAAGAGCGCAATTGCTTTTTCTTCATCAAAGCCACGTTCAATCGCGCCTTTTCTGAAGATCTCTTTGTGCATCTGCATTTCTTCGGCTTTTTTCTTACCCATCGCCCGGCGGAGCATGTCCGCTTGTCCGAGTGAGTAGCCCGCGATCACGCGGGCGATGTTCATCACCTGTTCCTGATACACAATAATGCCGTAGGTATCTTTCAGAACCGGGATGAGGGCATCGAAGGCATACTGTTCAGTCTTGCCGTTGATTTTGTTTTTGATCTCCGCAAACTCCAAATGCATTCCAGACCCCATCGGGCCCGGACGATAGAGAGCGTTGATCGCGGTAATATCGTCGATGGATCCTGGCTTGATTCGTTTACACAAATCCTGCATGCCGCTCGACTCAAGCTGGAAGACACCGACTGTTTGTCCGTCGGAAATCATGTCGTAAACAGACGGATCATTGTAATCGATGTACTCGATATCAAAATCTGGTTTGAGGTCGCGCCGGACAAACTTCTCCGCGTTGTTGATCACGGTAAGAGTCTTGAGGCCAAGGAAGTCAAACTTCACGAGACCAATTTTTTCCGCGAAGTCTTTATCAAACTGAACGACCTGCTCGTCATTCGCTCCTCGGAAGAGCGGACAATAAGTCACGAGTGGTTCGTTCGTGATGATCACTCCCGCAGCGTGAATGCCTGCGTGACGGTTAAGCCCTTCAAGACGCTTACCAATCTGGAGAATGCGTTTGATCTTCGGATCGTTATCTTCAAGTTCTTTGAGCTTCGGTTCTTTATCGATCGCTTCCTGAAGTTCGATACCGAGTTCTTCCGGAACGAGCTTCGCGAGCGCATCAGCTTCTGAATACGGAAGTGCGAACACGCGGGAAACGTCACGGAGAACGGCTTTAGCAGAAAGCGTTCCGAAGGTAATGATCTGACCGACACGTTCTTTGCCGTATTTGTTCGTCACATACTCAATCACTTCCTGACGACGGTCCTGACAGAAGTCGATATCAAAGTCCGGCATCGAAATACGTTCCGGGTTAATGAATCGCTCGAAGAGGAGATTGTAGGGAATCGGATCGACGTTGGTGATCTTCAAAGCGTAAGCAACAATCGAACCCGCACCGGAACCACGGCCCGGGCCGACCGGAATACCATTGGCCTTCGACCAGCCAATAAAGTCAGCAACGATCAGGAAGTAACCAGTGAAGCCCATCTGCTTAATGAGACCAACTTCGACATCGAGGCGTTCGAGATACTGAGGTTTGATTTCAGTTTCCCAGTTAGGCTTTGTAACGAGGTCCTTGAAGTGCGGGCCCGCAAATCTTTCTTCAAGGCCTTCACGCGAAAGACGCGCGAAGTATTCTGCTTCGGTTTCCTGCGTTTTAATTTCAAACTTCGGGAGAAGATAAATCTGCTTCCCTTTTTCGTCCTGCCACTTGATCTCGAGGTTACACTTGTCAGCGATCTTCAGCGTATTGTCGCAGGCTTCCTGAGCGTAATGGAAAGCGCTTCGCATTTCTTCCGGTGACTTGAGATAGAACTCAGTCGTGGAAAGCTTCATGCGCTTTTCATCTTCAAACGTTTTGCCCGTCTGAATACACATGAGCACTTCCTGAGCAGCAGCGTCCTCACGGGTGAGATAGTGACAGTCATTGGTGGCAACAAGAGGAATCGAATGTTCCTTAGCAAAACTAAGGATTTTTTCGTTCACGATTTTCTGCTCCGGAATTCCGTTCTCCTGAATCTCCAGATAGAAATCATCTTTGTAAATCTCACGGAACTTCATCGCCGCCTGAATCGCGCGCTCGTCCTGGCCGGTGAAGAGGTTGTAACCGACTTCCCCTTTCAGACACGCGGTCGTAGCAATGAGTCCTTCCGAATATTCACGAAGGAGTTCCACGTCGGCGCGTGGCTTATAATAAAATCCTTCCTGATACGCTTTCGAGAGAAGCTTACAAAGGTTCTGATAACCAGTGAGGTTCTTCGCAAGAAGAATCAAGTGATGAATCTGGTGCTTCCCTTCTACTTCGTCCTGCGAATCAAGTGTCTTCAGATTTTTCGGCGGACGTCGATCATGGCGTGAGCCCGGAGTGAAATAAATTTCGGATCCCAGAATTGGTTTGATCCCACTGGAAAGCGCGCGGGTATAAAAATCAATCGCCCCAAACATGTTCCCGTGATCGGTACACGCAATCGCCGGCATCCCCAGTTCTTTCGTTCTCTTCATCAGGTCGCCGAGGCGGATCGCCCCGTCGAGTAACGAATACTGACTGTGAAGATGAAGGTGGGTGAAGTTACCTTTGTGGGTGTTCTGAAACTCACTTCCGACGAAGGGGTTTTTCATGAAAAAGAGTCCTCGAAAACGTGTGTGTGTATGAAGATAAAGATAATCATTTTCCGGGAGAAAAGACAAAAAAAGACTGCCCACAAGGGCCCACAATTTCACTCACATTTCCGACCTTTTTGGAATTTTGCGTCAGGAGCATATTTTGTCTTCAATTATTACCTACTTGGGGGTATGAATGGGTCCTCCGGAGAAGTAAAAAATGTTTACGGGAAATGACAAATTTTTGGCATCGGAACTCAATGAGGCCATTCGTTTTTTCGAGAGAAAAAACTGGACTCCGGCGACGTCCACAAATTATTCCACCCGCTCTTCCGAAGTCCCGGGCCATTATCTTATTTCCCGCTCCGGCGTGGACAAAAGTCGCTTCGGAATCGAAGATCTCATTCTCATCAATGATCGAGGCGATATTCATCCGGGATTTCAGCGTCCGGGAGTAAAATCATCGGCGGAAACCGGGATACATACTGAAATCTATCGCCGTTATCCCCAAATCAACTGCGTTCTTCATTCTCACTCGGTTCTTTCCACAACACTTTCCTTCGTCCAGGCCAGAAACAAGGAAATCGTTTTCAAGGGTCTCGAGATCCTCAAAGGTTTTGAAGGAAACGAAACGCATGAGCTCGATGAGATTCTTCCGATTGTTCCAAACTCTCAACACATCCCCGACATCATGAAAGACGTTGCGCCTTATCTTGAGTCCGGAAAAAACATTCATGGTTTCCTCATTGCCGGTCATGGCCTCTATTCCTGGGGAAAAGATATTGCATCCGCCAAGCGCCACATTGAGACTTATGAGTTTCTGTTCGAGTGTTATCACACCATGAGGAGACAACTATGGGAGTGCTGAGACTTCTTGATCACGGAAAAAAAGAAATTTCTGATCCCAAAGAGATCAAAAAATTCATGAATGAGCGCGGAATTATTTTTGAGCAATGGGAAGCTTCGCAGCCGCTCAAAGATACTGACTCGCAGGAAATAATCCTCAAGGCCTATGAGCATGAACTCGGTCCTTATATGAAGAAACACGGTTATGTGAATGCAGATGTTATCAATGTTCACAAGGACACACCGAACATTGAAGCAGTACGAGCGAAATTCCTTTCTGAGCATACACATGCCGAAGATGAAGTCAGATTTTTCGTCGATGGAGAGGGAGAATTTTTCTTTCACCTGAAATCCGGCGAAGTTTTTTCTCTCCTCTGCCAGAAAGGAGATTTTATCTCTGTGCCTAAAGGCTATACCCACTGGTTTGACCTTGCTCCGAAATATCACGTGAAGGCCATTCGTGTATTTCAGACTCCGGAAGGATGGGTCGCCAATTACACGAACTCCGGAGTCGACAAGAGATACAACCGATGAATCGCAAACTCTTTCTCTTTGACATTGAAGGGACTACGACAGACTTTAACTTCGTTCACAAAACACTCTTTCCCTATGCAAGAGAAAGAATGCGTGAGTATGTAACGGCTCATGAGCAAGATCTGAGTGCTCCTCTCGCAGAGGCCCGGAAAACGATAGAAGCAGAAAGCGGAAAGACTCCTGACCTGAATCTCATTATGAACACTCTCATTCAGTGGATTGATGAAGACAGAAAACATAAAGCGTTGAAGGATATTCAGGGGCGCATCTGGGAGGAAGGTTACAAGTCCGGCGCCTTTAAAGGCCACGTTTACTCTGACGTTAAACCCTTCTTTGAAAACTTGAATTCCAGTGGCTATCGGATCGGGATTTATTCATCCGGCTCGGTTCAGGCGCAAAAATTGATTCTCGCCAATTCAACCGAAGGCGACCTCACCCCCTACATCAATTATTATTTTGATACGGCCGTCGGTCAGAAGCGCGATAAAGTTTCTTATCAAAACATCGCGATCAAGACTCAGCTCACTCCACCTGAAATTCATTTCTTCTCCGACGTTCCCGAAGAACTGAAAGCAGCTGAGCTCGCTGGATTCCGGGTCACGCACGTCCTGAGAGAAGGCACAAGGCCCTCAAAGTTTTCTGGCATCAAAAACTTTGCTGAATTTAAATTCTAATTTCTTTTTTTAGGAACTGCGCAGCTCGTGTCCATCTCGACACACGAACGTGTAAAGATGAGCGTCGTCCACCACGTTTCAGTCATTGACGTGTTCAGGAGATAGTCCTTACCCGGGCAAAGTGTGCGTACCATGACCGGAATCGCTTCATTCTTTTCTTTTTCCGCGTTCGAAAAAAACAACCACTGATTGAAACAGGAGTCGAGTTTGTCGTTTCCGGAAGGAAGAACTTCATACACAGTGATCGGTCTTTCAAATGACTCTTTATTGAAATCGACTTTCCGGATGAGATCGTAGTCTGCGTATTTTTGGGTACAGCTTATACAAAGCAGAAGAAGGATTAAAAATTTCATAGACCGCTGGATACCACTTCGAATTATAAATGACCAGTGATTCCCAAAGCTTAGAACCGTGAAAAACTATCCCTCCTGCTTTGCAAGGTGAATTGAATTAGGTATGTTTTTTCCTATGCGAATTCTCCTGACAATCCTGCTCATACTCATTGCTTCATCTGCCTTTGCACGAAAAAGTGAAATGACTATCAATGGTCGCAGGTTTGTTGTTGTTTCTCCGAATACTCGCCCTACTCAAAAACGCCCTCTCCTTCTTCTTCTTCATGGCTGTAAGCAGAGTCCGGAAATTATTCTTGAAGGCACGCGCCTGGATGAAGCTGCAGTCGCAAAAAACTTTTATGTCATCGCTCCAGAGCAGACTGTGTTTGAAAACGTGGATCATTGCTGGAACTGGTTTTTGACTTACGAGCAGGCCCGCAATCCAATGAATGAAATGGGCCAGTTCATTGAAGGCATCAAGCTGATGATTGAGAAAGCGGAAGTTGATCCGGAACAAGTTTACCTCGCAGGCATCAGCGCCGGCGGAGTCATGGGTCACAACGTTGCTTCCTGTTATCCGGATGTGTTTAAAGGTGTGGCACTTTCCGCAGGTCTTGCTTATAAAATCGCAGAAGATCTCTATGAAGCCTCCACTGTACTTGATGAGCACCATTTCAAAGATCCCAATTATCTTGGGAAAGCTGCCTATCAATGTGGAAGTGTTGCGGGCAAAAGAAGACTCGTAAAAATGCTTCTTGTACACGGCGAGAATGATCAGCGTGTGAATCCTTATCACACCAAGCTCATCTCAGAAGTGAATGAAGTGACACTTGATTATTACGACGACGGAAAAAGAAATAATTCGGATAAACCTGTTGTCTCAGAAAATGTCCGCAATCTCCGCGAAGGTTACGGCGTAACCATCACTGAGAAGACCTATAAGACGATCAAATTTTCGGAACGCACGATCATGGTGAAGGGCATGGCCCATGCCTGGGGCGGCGGCAAGCCAATCTCGGTAAACTTCGATCCGAAGGCGCCTTCTACAAATGAGTTCATTTTCCAATTCTTCCAACTTTAAACTTATAAGAGACATTTATGATTGGACTCCTTGGTCTGGTGCTTTCCCTGGTCGCGCTCATGTATTTTGCCTACAGGGGAGTTAACGTTCTGGTTTTGGCCCCTGTCTGTGCAGTTTTCGCCGTACTTTTCCAAACACATGATTTTTCCGGCATGGGAACTCCGCTCGCTTTCTACACACAAGTCTTCATGGTTTCTCTCGGTAAATACGTCGTCATGTATTTTCCGGTTTTCCTTCTGGGTGCGATTTTCGGAAAGCTCATGAATGATACGAAGGCAGCTCAGGTGATCGGCGAGTTTATCTCGAAGAAACTTGGTCCCCAGCGCGCGATTCTAGCGACCATTCTTGCCTGCGCCGTTCTCACTTACGGGGGCGTCTCTCTCTTCGTCGTTGCTTTCTGCGTGTATCCGATTGCAGTCACCCTCTACGCTCAGGGCGGACTTGAAAGACGATTCATTCCTGGTGCCATTGCGGTTGGCTCATTCACGTTTACGATGACTGCTCTCCCGGGAACTCCGGCCATTCAGAATGCGATCCCGATGCCTTATTTCGGAACGACAACTTTCGCAGCTCCTGGTCTTGGTATCATTGCTGCTCTCATCATGGGGGGACTCGGTTGGTGGTGGATGACCTGGCACGCGAAGAGCTCAAAACCTGAAGCAGTTGAAGAGTATCGTCCTCTTCACCGCGAAGACCTTCCGAATTTCTGGCTGGCGATGACTCCGCTCTTTATCGTGATTGGTTTGAATTACCTTTTCTCAGAAGTGCTCATCCCTCAATGGGACACGAACTATCTTTCGTTACCGGTTTTCGGAGCGGCCAGTATCAAAGGCGTGAAGGGCCTTTGGTCTATCATCATTGCACTCATCGCTGCCAATCTTTTCATCATTGCGACTCTGAGAAGGTTTAATGTGAAGATGATCGATTCCATAAATAGCGGCACAATGGGCGCACTTCTTCCGATATTTAACACAGCTTCTGAAGTGGGATACGGCGCAGTTATCGCTTCTCTCGCTTCATTCGCAATTCTCAAAGAAGCGGTGTTGGGAATCTTTCCATCGAATCCACTAATCTCGGAAGCGGTTGCGATCAATGCTCTGGCCGGTATCACCGGATCTGCTTCAGGTGGTATGAGTATTGGACTTGAAGTACTGGGTGCTCGCTACCTTGAACTCGCTAATCAGATGAATATTTCTCCTGAGCTTCTCCACCGGGTGGCCTCACTCTCTTCGGGTGGGTTTGATACGCTTCCGCATAACGGGGCCGTGATCAGTCTTCTTGCGATCTGCGGACTCACTCACAAGCAATCGTATCTCGATATCTTCGTGGTTGCAGTCGCCGTACCTGTGGTGGCAACAACAGCAGTGATCGCTCTGGGGTCGATGTTCGGAAGCTTCTGATTACTGGCCCATGCCCCACCCGCCACTCATAGAAAACGCTTCGCCGGTGATGGTATTCGCTGACTCAGAAATAAAGAACTTCGTCATGTCTGCGATCTGCTCTGTAGAAGTGAACTTTTTGATATAAGCAGGCTTGAGCATAATCTCAGTCGCTACTTCATCTTCCGACATATTGTTCAGCTCAGCTTGCTTCTTCATCTGCGCGCGCATGAGAGGAGTATCAACAAATCCCGGACAAATTGTATTCACGGTGACGTTGTGATCTGCGAGTTCGATTGCCATGACTTTTGAGAGACCGATCACTCCGTGCTTGGCAGAAACGTAAGCCGCCTTGAAAGGGCTCGCGACTTTTCCGTGAATCGAAGAGATATTCACGATCCTACCCCAGTTGTTTTTCTTCATCAGAGGGATCACGTGCTTCGAACAAAGGAAAGTTCCGGTGAGCATAATGCTGATGAGCTGATTCCATTTTTCGATGGGAAACTCATCCACTGGCGCCATGAACTGAAGACCGCAGTTGTTCACGAGAATTGTAGGCTCACCAAATGACTTGATGGTCTTCTGGAGCGCTTCCTTAACTTTATCTTCAGATGTGACGTCACATTCCACGAAAGGAACATCTGCTTCCGCCGGCGCCTTGATGTCCCATGAAACGGCCTTCATCCCTGCAGCTGAAAGAGATTTAACGATGGCGAGACCGATCCCGGACGAGCCGCCGGTGACAATAGCAATTTTTTGCATATTTACCTCTGGTTATGGGGAGGATTTACCATTTCCAGAGCAGGACTTCCAGTCCGGGGTGGTGTCATTTTGGGGTCTGTAAATATTCCCTCGTCATTGGTAAATCGAAGAAGAGATGTGCTTTTTTTATTAGTATCCGCAGCGATTAAGGAGACACCTATGAAAGCGATGCTTATCGGAATTCTTGCCCTCGGAACTTCTTCAGCATTTGCCCAGAACCTCACAAAAGACCAGTTTGCGAAGCTCTTACAAAGTAGGAAAGCTCAGCTTGAAGCTGTGAGTGTCGGGATGTCGAAATCCACAGTCACAACTGCATCGGTCACTCTCGATGACGGTACAAAATGTGATTACACCCAGACTGCACTTCAATCGATCCTGAGAATTGATGGCGATAAGATGATCATCCTCAGTAAGGAAAGTTTCCAGCCGGTAGCAAGTGCTGCGTGTACTGCCGGTGGCCTTCAGGCCTTTCAGGAAAATGTTCTCTTCTATGAAGACAAGCCATCTGTTGACCAGGATATCAAAGACCTCACTGAAAGCGACGTGAAGTCGATTGTGAAGGCCGGAGATCAGGTGACAATGACGGTAAACGGAACACTCACGAATGACGATGGCACGACGACTACTGAACTCGTTACTGTGAAGTATGATCTCACGAAGTCATCTTTTAAAAATCTGATTTTGAATCAATCCCCATCAACGAAAGTGGAAACTACTGATGCGATCGATCTCGATCTGACGACAGTGGATCTTCACGATGTGGTTTTCTGCGAGAACAATGATGCCGACAATTCGGATTGCGTTCGCGGCGACTTCTCCGACATTCTCTTCTAGTTTATTGCCCGTCTGGGCACCATGAGGCCTCGTGATTATTCCGACGCCTCATGGTCTCTTTATTCCCACTCGATTGTACCAGGCGGTTTTGAAGTGATGTCGTAAACAACACGAGTGATGCCTTTCACTTCGTTACAGATCCGCGATGAAACTTTTGTGAGAAAACTCCACGGAAGTTCCGTCACAGAAGCAGTCATGCCATCCTGGGAGTTCACCATGCGAAGAGCGATGACTTCCTCATAGGCACGACCATCGCCTTTCACCCCGACCGTCTTCACGGGGAGAAGAACCGTGAAGGCCTGCCAGGTAGAATCATAAAGCTTATGTTCTTTCAGCTCTTCAAAAAGAACCTGGTCTGATTCCTGAACCTTCCGGATAGAATCGGCAGTGAGTTCACCCAACACGCGCACGCCTATGCCCGGACCTGGAAACGGATGACGAAAAACCCAGTCATGCTCGAGACCAAGCTCCATTCCCATCGCGCGCACTTCATCCTTAAAGAGATAGCGAAGCGGCTCAAGGAGTTTTAAATGCATTCTTTCCGGAAGGCCGCCGACATTATGGTGAGACTTAATCGTGACGGATTTTCCGCCTTTCTTGTGAGGAGAAAGTGATTCGATGACGTCAGGATAGAGAGTGCCCTGAAGAAGGTATTCAAATTTAATTCCATGAGAAGCTTCAAACTCATGCACTTTCTTCTCGAAGACCTCGATGAATGTTTTCCCGATCGTCTTTCGTTTCTGTTCCGGATCTTTCTGGCCTTGAAGTGCATTGAGGAACATGCCCTTGGCATCGATGATTTCAATATTCAGGTTTGTTTTCTCTTTCAGAAGCTTGATGGTGTTGTAGTCCTGCGGACGAAGAAGTCCGTTATCGACGAAGAAACAATATAAATCATCTTTCAGAACGCGCTCACACAAAGTGGCGGCGACCAAAGAATCCACTCCACCCGAGAATGCACAGAGAACTTTTTTACCTTGAACGGACCGAGCTTCATCGAGTGAAGTTTCAAGCATGGTCTTGGATGACCAATCCTGTTTAAGGTTTGCGATGTTATGGAGAAAGAAACTCAAAATCTCTTTCCCATGCACTGTATGAACGACTTCCGGATGAAACTGAAGGCCAAGAACAGGACGATATTCGTGCTTAATACCTGCAGTGAGGCCGTTCTCACTCTGAAGAATGAGTTTAAAATCTTTAGGGAGAACACTCACGTGATCAGAGTGACTCATCCACACATCACTCTCCGCCGGACATCCCGGAATGAGAAATCCGGGTACCGTTCTGATCTTGGCCAGACCATACTCACCCTGAACACCCTTCTCCACTTTTCCACCAAAGAACTGTCCCATGATCTGCATGCCGTAACAGATGCCGAGCACTGGAAGCTTCTCGTCTCTGAAGAATGGTGCATAGTCAGTTTTGTCTTCGAAAACACTTTGTGGGCCGCCGGAAAGAACGATCGCATTCGGCTTGTCACATTTCATCCGCTCTAGTCCGTCTTCCGGAGTCATGATCTCTGAAGTGAATCCGAGCTCCCGGAACTTTCGGGTAATGAGCATGGTATATTGAGAACCGAAATCAACGATCCAGACGGAGCTTTTCATCTTAAACCTGGCGATAGTTAGGTGCTTCTTTCGTGATGATTACGTCATGAGGATGTGATTCTTTTAGTGAAGCCGAAGTGATCTTGATGAACTTCGCTCTTTCTTTCAAAAGCTTCATGTTCGGAGCTCCCACGTAACCCATGCCCGAACGAACACCACCGACAAGATGGAAAAGGTTATTCGCGAGTGACCCACGATAAGGTACCTGTCCTTCAATTCCTTCCGGAACGAGTTTCGAAACTTCTTCAACTGCACTCTGGCCGTAACGATCTTTTGAACCGAGTTCCATTGCACCAATCGAGCCCATGCCTCGATACATTTTGTACGCGCGCCCCTGATAGAGAACCATTTCTCCCGGAGCTTCGTCAGTGCCAGCAAAGAGTGAGCCGATCATGACCGTGGATGCTCCACCGGCAAGAGCTTTCACAATATCACCCGAAAATTTAATCCCGCCGTCAGCAATAAACGGAACGTCGGCTTTTTCGCAAACTTTTTTACAATCAAAGATCGCCTGCATCTGTGGAACACCAATGCCAGCGATCACACGAGTCGTACAGATCGAACCCGGACCAATGCCGACTTTGATTCCGTCAGCACCTGCAGCGATGAGATCTTCGCAAGCTTTCGCGGTCGCCACGTTGCCGGCAACGACATCGACATCTTTGGTGATTTTTTTGATCGCCTTCACCATTTCCATGACACCTTTCGAGTGTCCGTGGGCAGTGTCGACCACAATCGCATCGACTCCCGCCTTGATGAGGGCCTCTGCGCGTTTGATTTCTTTTTCACCCACGCCACAAGCAGCGGCAACGCGAAGTCTCCCGAATTGATCTTTGTTTGCGAGTGGATACGCGATGGTTTTCTCAATGTCTTTGATCGTGATGAGGCCGCGGAGTTCACCCTTAACGTTTACTACCGGAAGTTTCTCTACTCTGTGCTGCTGGAGAATTTCTTTCGCTTTCTCGAAGTTCGTTCCTTCCGGCGCAGTCACGAGATTTTTCGACGTCATCACATCTTTCACTTTCTTCGAAGTGTCGGAGACAAAACGCAGATCGCGGTTCGTGATCATTCCCACGAGCTTCTTGTCGTTATCCACCACCGGAAATCCGGAGATCTTATATTTTTTCATGAGATCAAAAAGTGCGGAGATGGATTGATCAGGAGTGACCGTGAAAGGATTCATGATCATGCCCGATTCGTATTTTTTTACTTTCTCCACTTCGAAGGCCTGAAGCTCTGGCGAGAGATTCTTGTGAATCACACCAATACCACCTTCCTGGGCCATCACAATCGCCGTGCGCGCTTCCGTCACCGTATCCATAGCGGAAGAGACGATGGGAATGTTCATGGTGATGTTCTTGGAGAAACGTGTTTTGAGTTCGACTTCGGAGGGCAGGACTTCGGAGTAACCAGGAACGATCAGGACATCATCGTAGGTAAGCGCCGAATCTTCTGTATAGAACATAAAAGCTATCCTTTTGATTTACCAAAAGGATAGCTGATGTTTTTAGAGATTGTAGAGGAGAATCAGAACTATATGCGGAGAACGTAGCCGAGGTTTTTAAGCGTTTTGATGTGGGTCGAAAACGGCTTCAACTTACGGCGGAGGTTCGAGAAATGCGTGTCGAGGTTGTTCACTTCAACGTGCACGTCTTTCCAGAGCATGTGAATCAAATCGTCCTTGTGAATAACTCGGTTTGGATTCTGAGAGAGAACCAAAAGAAGTTGATATTCTTTAGGAGTAAGACGCACAGCTTGGTTGTTAAGAATGACTTGATGACCGTCGAGGTCGATCGTCAGGTCCTTGAACTTAATGACCTTGTTGTTCTGTAAATTTCTCTTCGAGAGCGAGACGCGGTTGCGAATCCTCGCTACGAGCTCTTCAGTTTGTACGGGTTTTATAAGGAAGTCGTCCGCACCAATCTCAAGACCCTTCACACGGGCACCCATATCTGAGTCACCGGTGAGGAAGAGTACGGGAAGATTGGACTTCGTCCGCTTCACTTCTTCGTACACCTGGAATCCATCCTTGCCCGGGATATGAAGGTCCAGAAGAATTGCGTCCGTATGATTGTTACGGATGAATTCAAGGCCCTTGTCCGGCTCAGTGAACGTCTCAAGAGTGAAGGAGTCCTGAAGTGAATTTGAAAGCACTTCAAGGAGGTCTTTGTTGTCGTCGATGATTGTTACATGCATTCTATTTTTTTCCATGGACGAATATTAAGGCACCTATAGGTACAACAGGAACTCAAGATTTCTTAATTCTTACAATGTATGTGTCAGAATGAAAAAAGCCCTTGGAATCCAAGGGCTTGAAAATCGTTAAGGTGTCATTAATCTTCTTGAGTTAAGAGCTAGTAACTCTTCAAATCTTCGATTAGGCTGTTAAGTTCTTTCGGGAACTTAGGCTGATCTAAAACTTTTCTCTTAAGGGACTCCTCAAACTCAGGATCGGTGCTGATAACGGCCTTCTTTTGAGGCGAAACGGCCATTGGCGCAACCGAAGCAGGTGCTCTCGGAATCGCAATGGGGGCAGGTTTCACGCTCAAGCTCGCCCCAAAATATCTGATAGGCGCGTGAGAGAAAGATTCTTTTTTCACTTTTTTGCTGAAGTATTTGTAGGCATTTCCACTCACCGAAGCAGGAAGGCGATTGGTCTGAATAAAAATAATCTCACCCTTCTTCGTCGCAGGAGCTTCTTCGACAGAAGCAATCGAGCGAGTCACCTTTATCGGCTCTTTATTGATCTCAGGAACTTTTTTGAATTCAGAGATAGCAGTATTGAGCGAGGCGAGTCCCACTTTCGTTGGTGCGCGAGGAACACCATCTTCCACTTCCGGATCCACCATCGTGAATGTGCCGGCGGCAACAGTGTATTTGAGATCGCGATCAAGTACGTTCGATACTTCCACGTCACCATTCACGACGAGAAATTGCGAGCGCGAAGTGGCCTGATCAAAAGTCGCAATGAACTCACCCTTCCAGTAATTGGCGTGCCCATTCGCTGTTGTCAGAGCGAGTGGAAAGCGGCCATTCATACACTGGATCCACGTCTTCCCTCGTTTCAGCTGTGCCGAACGATCGAAGAACTTCAGATGAGTGCCACCAATGAGATGGTAAGTGGCATCGTAGTAGTCATTCACGGTGATCGAAGAACCTTCTTCCACCATGATTTCCGACTTATCTTCGAGATGATCATTGATCTTAAGGGTCGCGGTTTTTCCGTCTGGCTGAACAACAAAAACCGGGCCGTTAATGCCGGTCACTTGTGCCACAGGCTTTGCCCATACGGGAAGAGCGACAAGAGCAATGAGAACGAGACTACTTTTTGACTTTGTAATGAATGTCTTCATAGTACCTGCTTAAAATTTTCCATTCTTCGGTGTTGCGATATTTGAGTCTGAATTCTTCTACGGTATCGAGAAATTTTTTGTGCTCACCCTGTTGATACTGAGAGAGTGCCAACCAGAGTTTGGCGCCACGGTAGAACTCTGATTTTGGATGATTTTTTACGAGCGCAGAAAGATGCTTTTCTGACCAGTCAAAGCGCTTGCCGGTTTCGAAAGCAGCAACGCCTGCGCCGAAGAGAACACGGTCATCAACGATTTCGTGTTTCGGAAAACGCTCTACGAGTTCGTTATAAAACTGCGCAGACTTTTCGTAGTTCTTGAAGTGAAGCTCTTTCTCGCCGATGGCGAGAAGCTTTTCCGGTGACCATTTGTAAACGTCATAGTTCACCAGATCATTGGCGTCCATCTGAGGAACACTCGCAATCGAGCGACTTTTTCCCTGGGCCTGAGAAGCGAAGAACTTGTTCTTCGATTCAAGCTCGTTCATTTTGTAATTGAGGTCAGAGATCTTCGCACGCAGTTCGCGATTTTCTTTGGCGAGTTCAAACGCTTTCTTTTCGAACTGAAGCTGCTCATTCCACTGAGAACTGAATTTCAGGTGGACCTTGTCTACCTTTACCCAGTAGAAACCCACACCTGCAGAAACCACGAGGAAAATGAAAAAAGTTTTCATGCAATCACCCTTAAATGGGCCAAAAATGGCACATCTCTTTATCGGACTTTTGCTGTTCTTCTTTAGTGATTAAAGATTTGGAATATTTGTGACGATAGGGTCTGAAGGAGACTCCCCTGCATGCACTTTCGGACATTTATCATCTGCGTCCTCCTCATTTCTTCCACCCTCGCCTGGGGTGTGGACCGGAAACCGGCAGTTGAGGATTTTGTAGGGATCGAAGTTGATCATCCGGAGACAACTCCACAAGGAACTGACTCCCTGGTGAATCTGGAAAAAGACATTCAGACTATTCACGCTGAGGCCTACACTTCCGTAAAAAGTTCTCCCAAGAAAACTGAATTTTCTTCTTCTTCGGTTGAGCTTCCGTGGTCAATGACCAATATCGTTTCCGTTTTCATGATCATGGCGCTTCCTCTTTTTATCTGGTTCGTTGTCATGAACCGTCTCCGCAAGAAGGCGAGTGTTGAAAGCGCTTCGAATGTTGAGGTGCTTGAAAAATACCGTCGTGATCGTGAGCAGGCCCGCAAGAGAGAAGAATCAGAAAGAAAAGCTTCTTAGAACCTGTTCCACTCCCCATTCCCCCGATACTCATAGATATGCTGGATATGTCCGAAGTGCACTATGATTTCGCGCTTCGAATCTTTGTTGAGGTCATCCACGTCAACGACAAATTCCCTTCTCCAGTACTGATCCCGCTGGGCCTCTTTTTCCTGATAGATGTGGGGTCCGGGATTCATCGTCATGGTTGAGAGCTTATTGTCTTCGTAGCTAAGAAAATAAATGCGCGCAGTAGATTCAAAACGAAGTCCGTGCGTGCTTCCCTCATCAAGAAAAACGATGAGCGTTTTTACTTTCGTCGAAAGATTCACGAGGCGCAGTTTATAAATCCAGCTGTTGCCTCCGGAAGAAAATAACTTCGCAGAAAAAATGGATGAGCGGGAAGAATTCAGGATGTTCAGAAAGTCAGTGCCGTCGCGCTTTTCCGGCTGGATAATTTCCTCGATACCATCACCGTCGAGGTCCAGCATGTACTCGTTCCCCTTCACGATGTAATTCCGCACGAAACTTTCCTTCGGCTCTGTAGTCTTTTGAAGTTCCCCGGTGAGAATCTGGCGATAATAGCGCTCGTCCTGGGCGAAACTTTCGCTCATTCCGAGGAGAATCACACAGAAAACGACCCATTGCTTCAGCATGAGTTTATTGTAACTTAAGTTCGCGTTTGTTAGAATGACGAGATTCAAGGAAGGTTTTGCATGATCATTTCTGTCGGTTTTGTCCGATCCGCCAATCAAGTGCTCGTTCGTGAGCTCAACTGGAACCAAAACTCCATCGATTCGCGACTGATCGACGTCACTGACCTGATTGACCAGAATCTTCAGGCGCTTTTCATCGAAGACAATGATCACTTCAACTCACTGGTGGGAATTCTGGAAAAAGAAAAAAGCCACTATCCGATCATCGATGCCAGAGATGAGAGCCTTTCGTACGGAAACTTTGAGAATCTTCCTGCCCAACAGTTCCGCGATCTCTACCTGAAAATTCTCAACCGCTGGACCATGCACCAGAACTTCAATTCTCTTGAAAATATCTGGAAGATCACGAATCACTTCCGTGACCTTTGGAAAAAAGACCGGATCTCATTCTTTGAGGAACTCTGGTACTGGATGAAGAGAAACCTTGGCGCTTCTGATCTCTCGATTGTCTTTAATGACGTAGTTCATACGGAAGAAAAAGACGAAAACAACGAAAAGAAAGAAAGACCGAAGCTCGTTCAGTCACTTCTTTCCGGCACGAAGAAAGCAAACTTCATGCACGGTGGAGCGAAGGAAAAAGAACTCATGCAGACCTACCTCGACAAGTTCCATGACTTGTTTGAAGTCACAGAGTTCAATCCGTCGAAAGGCCAGTTTGTGGCGACTGCGCAGATCGATCGCAGCCCGATGATCTTCATGGCAAGAACACCTCAGCTGAATCAACTTCAGCGCACGCTTCTTGCTGCTCTTTTTAACGGATTACAATAATTACGAACCGAAGTGTCCGAGAGGCTCGCCGCCGAGGACATGAAAGTGCGTGTGAAAAACGGTTTGACCTGCAAATGGTCCCTGATTCGTCACGACTCTGAATCCATTTTTCTCAATCCCATCTTTTTTGGCAAAAGCGCTGATCGCCTGAAAGAGATCTTTTAGCTGAGCAGGATCATTCATCGCGAGATCCGAGATGTCTTTCGAGTGACGCCGATGAATGAAAAGATAATGTTCTTTCGCCTGCGGACGAAGATCTTTAAAACCAATGACGTTATCGTCTTCATGGATTTTCGTTGAAGGAATCTCGCCTTTGACGATTTTACAGAAGATACAATCACTCATCCTTTCACCCTTTTGATATTTGCTCCGAGCTTTGTGAGCTTTTCGTCGATTCTTTCATAGCCCCGGTCAAGATGATAGACACGCTGAATTTCGGTCGTCCCGTGAGCCACCAGTGCGCAAAGAATCAAGGCCGCGGAAGCGCGAAGGTCCGTGCACATGACAGGTGCAGCGCTGAGTTTGTCTGTACCTTCAATGATGGCGAGATTCCCTTTGAGCGTGACATTTGCGCCCATTCTGATCATCTCAGGCACATGCATGAATCGATTTTCAAAAATCGTTTCCGTGATCACTGAGTTTCCGTCCACGATACTCATCAGCGCCATCATCTGCGCCTGAACATCCGTGGGAAAACCGGGATAGGGTTGTGTTTCGATGATGCCGCCTCTGAGGCGCGAGGAAGGCTTCACGTGAGTATAGTCAGGACCGTTTTCAAGTTTCGCCCCCATCTTGGTGAGTGTCTCGAGAACAAATCCCAGATGCTTCGGATTGTAGCCTTCGACTTTCACGTCTCCACCGGACATGATGCCGGCGATGATATAAGTGGCAGCTTCGATCCGGTCACCAATCACGCGATAAGTTTTCGCCGGTTTTAATCTCTCTGTCGTGGTTCCGTGAATGGTGATGCGTGAAGTTCCCGCGCCTTCGATTTTCACTCCATGAGCGATGAGAAAATCCGCGAGATCATCAATCTCAGGTTCCATCGCCGCATTTTCTAAAACCGTCTCGCCTTCAGCAAGAACCGCGGCCATCATGAGATTTTCCGTCGCTCCAACACTGGGAAACGGAAGAGTGATCGTGGTGCCTATGAGCTTTTTGCATTTGGCCTTGATATATCCATTTTCAATCTGGATTTCGGCACCAAGTTTTTCCATCCCCATAAGATGAATATCAACTGGTCTTGCGCCAATCGCGCAACCACCAGGAAGTGAGACAGAAGCATTTCCAAATCTCGCGAGTAATGGCCCAAGCACTAACACCGATGCGCGCATGGTTTTCACAAGGGTGTAATCGGCGTGCTGATTTTCGAGCTTCGTGGCATCGACAATCATCTCGTCGCCATTCTTTGTGACTTTCACGCCCATACTCTGAAGAAGTTTCAGGATTGTTGAAACATCCATGAGATCAGGAATCGAATCAAACTTCACCGGAAAAGGACACAAAAGTGTCGCAACAAGAATCGGCAGAGTGGCATTTTTAGCGGAGGAAACTTTGACAGAGCCGGAGAGACGAGAAGGGCCCTGAACGATGAGCTTATCCATAAAACATCCTGGTTGTGGATATTCTAGGAAAGGTTCGAGGGGGAGACAACTCCCCCTCTATGATTATTTGTGGCAGTTGAGGTTATAAACTATTCCATCTTTCGCGAGATAAGAGCTGCCGTTGGGAAGCACGCGCATGAGAACTGCGTTCGAACGACCTCCGCCGAAAGACTCTGAGTGAGCGCTGAGACCGATAAGAGTGTCCGAGTCCCCTTTAATGATATTTTTAAGGCCTGTAGTGATTGAGTAATCTTCAGAACCCACGTTGCCGCTGCCATCATCAGACGTGTCATCAACAAGAAACTCAACGTGAATAACACTTGAGTCGCCTTTTTGAATCAACTGGACAACTTCCAGAGCGTCGCCCGGAGTTACACATTCAAGAATGACTTTGTCCGCGGCAAAAGCCGAAGAAGAAAGAAGAGCAAAGGCGACGAGAAGAGATTTCATGGGAGACTCCTTTTAGGCAAAGTCTACCTTTCGCAGTCTTCCAGGATGGAGGAGGAAGTAAAAATGTCCACGCTGTTTAGAATTTAGACAGGAGACTTAGCGAAGATAAAGCGATCCATTCCCGACAAGTCCTTGAGAACCTTCACATCGGTAAATCCCAGTCTCTCCAGCGCAATAGATTGGCCCTGAAGCTCGTTTTCATGGCCTTCCATCCAGAATTCACCGCCCGGTGAGAGATGCTTTAAAACGCCACAAAAGAGCTCGTGAAACCAGGACTCAAAGGAAGAGTCCTGAAGATAAAGAGCAATATGAGGTTCGTGCCAATCTACCTTTTCGTGAACCAAAGGACGATGTGCAGTCGCGCGAATGTAGGGAGGATTCGTGACAATAAGATCAAATTTCCCGTGAATACCTTCAAAGCGATCTGCATGCACAAATTCCGTGTGATCACTGAGTCGCAACCTGCGCTGATTGATCCTGGCCACCGCAAGTGCCTCACGAGAGATATCTGATCCCGTCCCCTTTCCGGCCACCCCCGCCTTGATGAGCGACAGGATGATCGCTCCACTACCGGTTCCGATATCAAGAGCAGTGGAAAACTTTTTTTTCGAACGAACGATCATATCCACGAGGTGCTCTGTTTCCGGACGCGGAATAAGAACATTTTCATTCACAAATAATCGCTGCCCGAAAAATTCGGATTCTTTCAGAAGATATTGAAACGGCATGCCGCTGAGAAATTGCGTTTCGAGATCCTTCAGAGCTTTCGCTGAAAAAGAATAAACGGAGACAGCAAGATTGCCGCCGGAAAGATCAGAAACTTCCCGGAGAAATCTTTCCAAACCAAGACCGGGATAATTGTTCCCGAGAGTGGAACTGTGAACCTGAAAAAAAGCGCTCCAGTGATCTTTGAGCGTCTTTATTCTTCGGCTCCCTGAAGGAGGATGGCCTGATTGTGGGCGATGAGCGCTTCAATGACTTCATTGATGTCGCCGTTGATGAACGAAGGAAGGTTATGCATCGTATAGTTGATCCGGTGATCAGTGAGGCGCCCCTGGGGAAAATTGTAGGTGCGAATTCGCTCTGAACGATCGCCGGTTCCCACGAGACCCTTCCGCATGGAAGATTCCTTGGCGTGGGCCTCCTGAATACGAAGGTCATATAGCTTAGTCTTGAGAATCTTAAATGCTTTGTCTTTGTTCTTTAACTGCGAACGTTCGTCCTGCATGGCAATCACAATACCTGTCGGCATGTGCGTGAGGCGAACTGCTGAATCGGTGGTGTTCACCGACTGACCGCCCGAACCGCCGGAACGATAAACGTCGATCCGGACTTCGTTCATGTCGATCACAACATCGCCGACTTCATCTGCTTCCGGCATCACTGCCACTGTAATCGTCGAAGTGTGGATCCTGCCCTGGGCCTCAGTATCCGGAACACGCTGCACGCGATGGACACCTGATTCGTATTTCATCCGGGAATAAACTTTATCACCTGAGACGTTCACGATGATTTCTTTGATGCCACGGTCCCCTTCAGAAAGAGAAACCACATCAGCGCGCCAGCCTTGGGAGTTGAAGTAGTTCTTATACATTCTCCAGACGTCCGCCACGAAGATCGAAGCTTCGTCACCACCGGCCCCGGCGCGAATCTCGAGGATAACGTTCCGGTCATCGTTCGGATCTTTTGGAAGAAGGAGAAGCTTCAGCTCATGCTCGATGACAGGAAGTTTGGATTCGAGTTCTCCGAGCTCTTCCTTGGCCATCTCGCGCATCTCTTCATCTTTTTCATTGTGAATGATGTCTTTGTTGCCTTCGATGTCCGCTTTGAGTTTGTTGTACTCTTTGTACTTGATGACGATCGGTTCGATATTAGAACGTTCGGCATTTGTTTCCCGAAGCTCTGCCGGACGATCATAAAGCGTCGGATCAGCAAGGCGTTCAGTGAGAGTCTCAAAGCGCCGGACAACAGCGTCTAGTTTGTGAAACACGGTTTATTCCAGGAATTCTTTGAGGGAAACGTTACTGTTTTCGATATCACCGAGGTGACCGATATCAATCTCCTCAACGTTGATGATCTTAGCAGTCGCCGCTTTCAGATTATATTTTTCTTCCAGATGAAGAACCGCTTTGATGCTTGAGAGAGCAACTTCGAGTTGCTGATCATCGGGCTCTTTTGTCGTGAGTTTTTGAAGAAGCATTCCCGGAGCGCTCATTGCTTTCGCCCACCATTGTGTAGAGCACTTTCCGCTGAACTTGATGAGTTCATAGCTGATGCCTGCCACTGGAAGCATAAGAGCAACTTTAAAGAGAACGGCAACGACGTGACGAAGGACCGGAGGAAGATTGGCCCCTACTGGCACTAACGTAAAGACAGCAGAAAACATGAGAATAGAAATAAGAATCAGAAAGAAAATGAAGCTTGTGCCACAACGAGGATGAAGCGTAGTGAACTTTCTGGCGTTATCGACGGTGAGATCCATCCCCGCTTCAAACGTCGCAATCGATTTGTGTTCGGCCCCGTGATACTGGAACACACGGTAAACGTCTTTGATATAGCTGATGCCCCAGATATAACCAACGAAGATGAGGGCCTTCACGACTCCGTCAACGGCATGGAAAGCAAAGCTATCGAGAGTCCAGTCTTTTCCAAGAATGTCACCGATGAAGAAAGCAACCGCGTGAGGGACGAAAACGAAAAGTCCGATCCCGAAAGCAAAAGAAACTGCCATCGTCATAAAAGTGGCAACGTCGACTTTCTCTTTCTTTTTCTGGGCGGCTTCGAATTCTTCAGCAGTCTTCCCTTTCTTCAGTGCCTTTTCTTTTTCTTCTTCCGCCATCGCGATGTTGGCAGAGTAATTCAAAGACACCAGACCATTGGCCATGGTTTCAACCAGCATGAGTACACCGCGAAGAAACGGTTTTTTCAGGAAGTCGAGCTTCCGGGAAAGTCCGTACCACTGGTCACGACGAAGACGGATGGATCCGTCTGGCTTTCTGACTGCGACCACAAACGCATTCGGCGACCTCATCATTACACCTTCAATCACGGCCTGGCCGCCGATGGAGGTGTACTGCTTCGTCGTTAAAAGAATAATGCGCTTGAGAGTCTGTTTCATTTAGCCATTCATTTTGTCGAGGAACGAAATATTAGTTTTCGTGTCCTTCATACGTTCAAGGATGAACTCCATCGAGTCCATCGTGTTCATTGGGTTCAGCACGCGACGGAGAACGAACACGCGCTGAAGGTCTTTATCCTGCATAAGGAGATCTTCCTTACGTGTAGATGATTTGTTGATATCAAGACATGGGAAGATACGCTTCTCCATGAGCTTTCTATCGAGCTGGATTTCAGAGTTACCGGTACCTTTGAATTCCTCGAAGATCACTTCGTCCATTCTTGAACCGGTATCAATGAGCGCCGTAGCGATAATTGTGAGTGAACCACCATTTTCAATGTTACGGGCGGCACCGAAGAAGCGCTTCGGCTTGTGAAGTGCGTTTGAATCCACACCACCGGAGAGAATTTTTCCTGATGGTGGAACAACGGTGTTGTACGCACGGGCAAGACGCGTGATCGAATCGAGAAGGATCACTACGTGTTGTTTTGCTTCCACGAGACGCTTAGCTTTTTCGATCACCATCTCGGCAACCTGTACGTGACGGGTAGCAGGTTCATCGAACGTCGATGAAACCACTTCCGCGCGAACGTTTCTCTTCATGTCCGTTACTTCTTCCGGACGCTCATCAATCAGAAGAACGATGAGTTTGGCATCCGGATGATTATCAGAAATGGAGTTGGCGATATCCTGCATAAGCATGGTTTTACCAGCTTTTGGAGGAGCGACAATGAGGCAACGCTGGCCGAATCCCTGAGGAACGAAAAGGTCAATCACTCGCGTGGAGTAATTAGTCGGCTTCGACTCGAGATTGATTTTTTTATTCGGATAAAGTGGAGTGAGGTTATCAAAGAGAACGGTTGTTCTGTGCTGTTCAGGATCACGGAAGTTGATGTGATTCACTTTCAAGAGAGCGAAGTAACGTTCGCCTTCTTTCGGGGTACGGATCTGACCTTCAATGGTGTCGCCGGTACGAAGGCCGAATCTTCTGATCTGAGATGGTGAAACGTAGATATCATCCGCACCAGGAAGATAGTTATAAGAAGGAGATCTCAGGAATCCGAATCCGTCAGGAAGGATTTCGAGAACGCCGTCACCAAAGATCTCTTCGTTGTCTTTGGCCTTCTTGGTGAGAAGAGCGAAGATAAGCTCGTGCTTTTTGAGACCGGCTGCGTTTTCAATCTGGGCCTCTTCCGCCATCCGGGTCAGTTCTTCAATGTCTTTCTCACGCAATGTACTTAAGTGCATTTGGATGACTCCAAGGTAATGTTAAAGAAAATTGTTATAGCGATGACTCATTCAAAAAAATTGTTTGGGATTTTTTGTTCTCGGTTGAGAGATTTAACGGAGAAAAAATCTAATTTGATTCCCGACTATCTTAACCTGAATCGGACAGAAGTCAATTTGAAGTTTGCAGCATTAGGCCTGAAAAAGACCTGATTTCAATGTATTATTACCTTAAATCTGCCATAAGTGTCACGGATTACCCGATTGCATCGTCCGTACAATTTCCGTAGAATATGAACATGAGAAAGATCATTCACATCGACATGGATGCGTTCTTCGCTTCCGTTGAGATGCGAGACAATCCGGCCTTAAGAAACGTTCCGATGGCGGTCGGTGGATCAAGCGATCGTCGCGGAGTTCTTTCGACTGCTAACTATGCTGCAAGAAAATTCGGCGTGCGTTCAGCGATGCCTACTGCAACCGCGATGAGACTTTGTCCGCAGCTCGTTCTTGTGAAAGGAAATTACAAAAAATATTCAGAAGCTTCCGATATCGTTTTCGAGATTTTCCACGAGTACACTGATCTCGTTCAGGGTCTCTCCATTGACGAGGCCTATCTCGATGTCACCAACTGCGATCTCTTTCAGAATTCGGCAACGTGGATCGCGGAAGATATCCGGAAAAAAATTTATGAACGCACGGGTGGTCTCACTGCTTCGGCGGGAATTGCTCCGAACAAACTCATTGCTAAGCTTGCCAGTGACTACAACAAACCTAACGGACAACTCACGGTCGCTCCCTGGATGGTGGATGATTTCATAAAGACTGTTCCCGTAGAACGCATTCATGGCATCGGCAAAGTCACTGCTAAATATCTCCATGAGCTTAGAATAAAAACTTGTCTCGATATGCAGAAATACACCCGGAGTGAGCTCATCCATCTCATGGGAAAATTCGGAGACTCGCTCTTTGATTACTGCCGCGGAGTGGATGAACGCGAAGTGGAAACTGAGTATGAAAGAAAATCCCTCAGTACCGAAACGACTTTCGATCGCGATCTCGATAGCTTTGAAGAGATGAAGACTCACATTGTGGCCCTAGCCGCTGAAGTAAAGGAGTCACTGAAGGATTATCAGGACCGCGAGATCAAGAATCTCCACGTGAAAATCAAGTATCATGACTTCAAGACAACAACGATTGAACGTCAGGTTCCACTCGATGAAGAAAACTTCTGCCTTCTCTTTGAAGAAAGATGGTCACAGGACCCGCGACCCGTTCGCCTCCTCGGCGTTGGCGTGAAATTTTATGATGAAGTCTTTGAAGAGAGTGAAGAGACACAACTCGATCTTTTGACGGACGAGGGCGCCTAGGATACAAGTCATTCATGAACGAGTTTCACGTTCCTCAAAATCACGAATTGAATCTGAAAACAATTCTCGCCATGGACTTCGGTGAAAAGTTCATTGGGGTGGCCACCTATTGTGTGAACCGCGATCCCTACCCCCTCCCCTATGGAAGAATTCAGAACCTTGGTGAATCACATGTCATCAAAGAATTGAAAACAATGATTGAAAATGAGTCAGTTGATCTCATTGTCATTGGCGTACCACGGCTGACCGATGGGAAGGCAACAAACATGACCACCAAGGCGGGCCTGTTTGTTCAATTTATACGCAACCAAATCGCTCTGCCGGTAGAAGAACAGGATGAAACGCTCTCGACCTTTGAAGCGGAAGACAGAATGAAGAATTCTCCCCGCTATAATTTTACCGTGGACCTGAAGCAG
This sequence comes from Bacteriovoracaceae bacterium, assembly GCA_045805035.1. Taxonomy (GTDB): domain Bacteria; phylum Bdellovibrionota; class Bacteriovoracia; order Bacteriovoracales; family Bacteriovoracaceae; genus Peredibacter. The sequence goes on along the minus strand of JBJMLZ010000092.1, from coordinate 8,360 downwards.
ATCGATGCGGTCGCCGCCAGTGTCATCCTCGAAGATTTTATTCGTCGCAAGAAGTAAATTTCGGTTTATTATTTTGTCATGATCAAAAAAACTCTCTTCTTTATGTTCGTGGTCGGACCGCTCATTGCTTGTCTCATGGTGGGCGTCCACGTTTGGTTTATCCTCAATCAAACTTATCAGGGGCCGGATAAAGTCTTCATCGTGAAAAATGGCGATACATTCGGAAAGATCAATCAGCGCTTGTCTGCAGAAGGCATCATCTCGAACGCCCGCGTCTTCCATCACTATGCTAAATACAAAGGTGTGCTCACGAAGTTCCGGGCCGGATCTTATACGATCCCTCGGGGAGCGAAGATGAGCGACGTCCTCGACACGCTGGTTTTCGGCCAGCCCAATCTCACGAGCATCACTGTCCCGGAAGGGAAAAACATGTACGAGATCGCTAAGCTCTTGAACGATGCCGGAGTCACTACCGAAGAAGAATTTCTCAAGGCAGTTCAGCATCCCGACATCATCGCGCAGCTTGAAATCCAGGCGACATCCCTCGAAGGTTATCTTTATCCTGAGACCTATAAGTTTGCGCCGAACACTCCGGCCAAGGATGTAGCGAAAACCATGATTGATCTGTTCAAGAAAAAAACGGAAGGCATCGACTGGACCCATCCTTTCCTGAATAAACATCAAGTCGTGATCCTTGCCTCGGTGGTGGAAAAAGAAACTGGTGCGAAAGCAGAGAGGCCAATCATCGCGGGCGTATTCACCAATCGCCTGAAAAAAAGAATGAGACTGGAAAGTGATCCGACGACAGTTTATGGAATCTGGTCACGCTACAAAGGGAACATCAGGAAAGATGATCTCCTCGAAATGACTCCTTATAACACTTACAAAGTTCCTGCTCTTCCCGCCGGTCCGATTTCTAATCCGAGTCTGGAAGCGATTGAAGCGGTTCTTCATCCGCAAAATAATGATTATCTTTTCTTTGTGAGTAAGAACGATGGCACACATGTTTTCACCAAGACCTATCAGGAACACGTCGAGGCAGTGAACAACTGGCAAAGAAACGCAAGAGCGCGCCAGGGGAAATCCTGGCGGGATCTCAAACAATAATCTGAATTATTGGCAGGCGCGAAGTGCGGAGACCCGAACTGTTTCCGTCGCGTCTGTATCGAGGAAGACATCGGAAAGCTTCTCTTTGGAGAGGCGCTTTGGGGAGAATCCGAAATAATACTTGGCGGAGTTATTATCCCCTTCCTGGGTGACCGCGCGGCCATTGGAATCCACGCCCTTTCTCATGGTGCGGGCAGGGAAAGTGGCCTCATATTCAAATGAATTCTTCGTCGCAATTCCCGAAAGCCATGAGCTCACGTTCTTGAAACATGTCGGGTGAAAATCAATCACCTGACGGTCATTTACAGTGGAAAGGCTAGCGGTAATGCGAAGATATTTACTTGCAGCGTCTGCAGTCTTTTCAAGTCTCGCTAATACGTCACCGTATCGAAGATCATCGGAGAGAAGTCTTGAGCGCTCATTAGCAATCGATGAGTAGTCCATCACCTTCGCACATTCCTGCTCATTCAAAGCATCGTTTTCATCGAGGAAAGGCGCACACGCAAAATTACTCACGTGAACAAAATCCTTCAGCGGCTTCACGAGAAGCGGAGAATTGGCGAGCGCAGAACGAAGGGAACTGTTATCGGAAAGTACTGCGCGGATCTTCGGCGTCTGATCAAGAATAGCAGCTCCCCGATAGCCCAACTTCCGGCTACACCCGGCAAGGAGAACGTTCGGTGAAGATTCGGTTGCACTCAGAGGGTAGAGATAAGACCCAAGCACAACTTCACACTCTTCCTTACGGATGATTCCGGTAAAATCATTCTGCTGATCAACACCGTAGAAGCGAACAGTTCCACCATCACTAAGCCCACGGCGACTGACGTCGCGGTACTCACGCCAGTAGAACGAGCTATCAAGCTCTAAGATCGCGACATCATCCCGCCAGTATTCAGTGAGATTGCCGTCCAGCGAAGAAACCTGAAGGATTGATTTACAGTTTCTCCTCTCCGCAGGACGCGAGCCCTTGCTGAAGAAGAAGAAAACGTCTTTGCTGCAATCGGAATCAGTGGTGCGCATGTAGGAAGGAAGGCAACTGGCACTCGTTAAAACTTGATTTCTCGAAATGAGGGTTGCAGTACAATAGCGTGGAGAATTTTTATCAAAGACCACAATCTTTCCGATGTAGTCCGGACAATAAGAACCTGCTTCACAAAGAACTTCCTGCTTCTCGAGAAAATCTTCTCTCTCGGTAATGATGGGAGGAGTGTAAGGCTCGACTTGAGACGAGCTCTTTTCTTTTTTCCCGCAGGAAAAGACAACCGCTATGAGAGTGAGAAACGAAAGGGTCTTAATCAATAGTCCATCCCGGTTTTACGGACATGCACCATCGGGCGAGTTCCTTCTTCCATGACGGCAGAAGAGATCACCTTTGCGATCACGACTTCGTGATCACCTGGTTTCAGACTGTCGACGAGCTGGCACTCCATTGCCGACTTCGCCTGAAGAAGTACGACGCCACCATGGGGAGCAATCGTATGATTTAATTCACTGAAGGGATTTGAGTTCGGGTCGTAGCCCTTCCAGAAGTGGCGAAGATAAGTTTTGTCGTGTTCGCCGACCACGTTCACACTGAAGACCTTGCCTGATTTAATCAGGTCGTAAGCGGGCCTTCCCGGTTTAATGGCCAAGGAAATCAGGAGGGGGTTAAATGAAACTTGTTGGACCCAACTGGCCAGATAGCCGTCGATCTTTTTGGTCCCCGGATCCATCACGGAAACGATGAACAATCCCGAGGGGATATGTCCTACCGCTGTTGCAACGTCACTGTGCAGCATAACGCCTCAATATTATTAATGTGCTTCTTCAACCTTAACGACTAAAGGACGTGGATGTCAAAGCTACGGGAATGATTGAGGGGAAATGACAGAATATTTTTTCAATTTTTAGAACAAATTGCCGATGAGTCCTCTCACTTGAGTGGGATCCACAGACCCTTTAAAATAGGTAAATGTGGGTTTCTCCTATATAATGCCGGCTCACTTACCCCCTGAGGAGGATTCGTGGACAAGAAGAAAGTCGAACACTATAAGCAACTGCTCCTGAAGCACAGGCAGCAAATCCTCAATGTAGGGCTTCTTAACAAATCTGACGATTTACACGTATCGGAAGAAGACCTCTCCGATGAGACTGACCTCGCGACTTCCCTGGTTCAGCAGCAATTGAACTGCACGATCCGGGACCGTGAATATGCCAAGCTTCGCCGAATCGACTCTGCCCTTGATCGTATCTCCGAAGGCACCTTCGGACACTGCGAGGACTGTGAGGAAGAGATCGGGGCCAAGCGCCTGGAGAACCAGCCATGGGCCGAACTCTGTATCCAGCATGCAGAAGAAAAAGAACGAGAAGAATCACAGATCTGGCGCCAAGCCTGATTTTCAAAAGGGCCCTTTTCGGGGCCCTTTTTTTTTGTCCAAAACCCGGTGTCTAATCCTTTTACAGTCTCCATCTTTTAAGCACTTTTTCTCCCCTAACTCCTGATAACCCCAATCCCTTTTCTGGCAAGGTCCTTGCTTTACCTATTACAAGTTTTCCCGGTGAAGAATCGGGGCCCCCAAAACGTGGTAAGGAATGTACATGAAGAAGGCCGTTAAAATCCTCTGCTCGGTAGCCCTCACATTAAACCTCTCGGTGGCGTTTGCGGAGCAGCTCGCCTACAACCCTGAACTCCTTATCTCTCGTTATGCTTCTTGGGGTATCGATCCGGACAAGCACCTCGCATCTATCAATCTCAAAGACTCATGGATCAAGTTCAAAAAGAATAAAGAAATCATCGTTGCAGTTATCGATACTGGTATCCAGGGCGATCACCCTTTCATCAAGGACAATATCGCGGTCATCAAAGGCACAAAGTCTGATTCAAATTACGGCATGGACTTTTCTGGTGAGAGAGTAACTACTGCTCCTTCAGATGCTCACGGCCACGGCACTCACGTTGCTGGTATCGTGAAGTCTGTTTACCCTGACGTAAAACTTCTCGCTCTCAAATATTACAATCCAAAAGCTTCTGGTCAGGCGAACCTCGATGCAACTATCAAGGCCCTCCAGTACGCTGTTGATAACAACGTTGACGTAATCAACTACTCAGGTGGCGGTCCGGAAGCTTCGGTTGAAGAGCTTCGCGTTCTTAAAGCTGCTGAGAAAAAAGGTATCCTCGTTATCGCAGCTGCAGGTAACGAGCGTTCAAACATCGATGACAAGCGCCACGCTTACTACCCAGCTTCTTACGGTCTCTCTAACATCATCACTGTTGGTGCTCACGATGATGCTCTTAACATCATTCCTTCTTCTAACTACGGAAAGAACTCTGTTGATATCGCAGCTCCTGGTCACCGTATCCGTTCTGCGATCCCGAACAACAATGCCGGTTATATGACTGGTACATCTCAGGCAACTGCTTTCGTGACTGGTGTTGCTGCTCTTATCAAGGCTCAGTACCCGAACATGAAATATGATCAGGTGAAAAACATCATCCTCAGCTCTTCACTCAAAGTGAAGACGTTCGAAGGAAAGATTCTCGGATCTGGTAAGCTTGATGCTGGTAAGGCGCTCGAGCTTGCTGAGTCAGTAAACTCAAAACTCGGCAATCGTCAGGTAGCTAATCACTAATTTATCTTTTAGAATGGGGGAATGAAATCACTCCCCCTGACTCTTCTTCTCGCGTTCGCAGCAGGCGGACTTTACGCGCTCACGTATCCCGCGACATGGATGCCAGGGTGGTTTCCCCTTCTCTTCATTGCGATTCCTGTTTTTCTCTGGCTCGTTGAAAAGGCCACGACAACAAAACGTACTTTGCTCATCGTTCTTTTCTATAACATCGGTCTGAACGTTGTTGGCTTCTATTGGGTTCCGCACACACTGAGAGAGTTCGGCCAGCTTCCGTGGATCGTGTCCGTGATTCTGGGACTTTTGTTTTCATTTATTTTGCAACCTCACTGGTGGCTTTACGTTCTCTGGATGAAATTCCGCCCGAACATGAACTGGCGCTCGGAAAAAGGTGTGATGTTTACCGCTCTTCTCATCGCTTTGATGGAAAGATATTTCCCACAGCAATTTCCGATTTACGCCGGAAGTCCGTGGTTGCACCTCGCGCCTTATCTGGGAACAGTTCCTTTTGTCGGCGTCGTCACTCTGAGCTTTATGACTTATTGGTTAGGCCTTGAGATGATGACACAGATTGAAATGAAAAAATTTCGTCCGCAGGTGTTTGTGATTTTTGTTCTCTTCCTCGCGGTGAACGCTTTCTTTCCGCTGAAGATTCATGAGCACGGCAAACTGAATGTCCGCGTGGTACAGGCGAACATCGGAAATTTCCTCAAGGTCGCCAGTGAACGCGGCGATCAGAATTCCTATGAGTCGATTAACCGGGATTATTTTGATCTCTCAACGAAAGACAACGGATTCAAACCGGATTTAATTGTGTGGCCTGAGACGGCGTATTCGACATCGTTTTACAGCAATAACTCACAAGTGCCCGAGATCTTCAGTGACATCATTCAGAAAAAGCCTGGAGCAGAAATGCTCATCGGTGGATATGTTCAGGACTCCACAAAAGACCCTTTTGATATCGTCGAATCCGTTTTCAATGCCTCTGTTCTCATGAGCGGATCCACCATCAAAACAAGTTACCACAAAAATATTCTCATCCCTTTCGGTGAGACACTTCCTTTTGGTCCTTTCAATCGCCAGATTGTCTCTGTCGTTCCTGCGGTCTCACTCTTTGCTCGTGGTGAGGGAACTCCTCTCATGGAGACCAAAGATAAGCATCGATTCGTGACACCCATCTGCTATGAAATTCTTGAATCGAACTATATGCGTACACTCCTGAATCAATACGGTGGTAATCATTTCATCGTGAATCATACAAATGATTCATGGTACGGAGATACTGCCGAGCCGTGGCAGCATCTCTTTCTTTCCAAGTGGCGCGCGCTGGAGTTTCAACTTCCGATCGTGAGAAGCACGAACACCGGTGTTTCATCGGTGATTTATCCGGACGGATCAGAATCTAAGCAACTCGGAGTTGGTGAGAAGAATATACTGGATGTAGTCGTTCCTCTTGGAAACGGCGAGGCCACTTATTATCAGAAGTGGGGAGTGTGGCCCATGCTGATTGTTGTCGCTCTTTTTTTTGCGGTGACAATTTTGCGCGAGAAATTTATCAGTTCAGGAAAGTCCTGAGATACGCCTCAAGATCGGCTTTCTCCATTGCACTTAACGGATGAGTCGGAGGCATGGGGTTTGATGTACTGTTAATTCTCAACAATACGCTATCAACAAAATTCTTATCTTCTTTCAGGTGATTCTTTGTCGCTTCTTCATTCGAGAAAAAGTCATACATGCCCATGCTGCCATCATGACAGTGAATGCAAATCCCAGTCACGACTGCGTGACCTCGTTCAGCATTGGGAGTTTTCGGTTCCTCGCCGAGATTTCCCGTCACTGTGATAAGGTCAGTGATGTTTCCGGCGGCGTTGTCTTCGGCCCTCACCTGCGCACACTCGGATTCCCGACGTTCCTGCCATTCGCGCAGAAGTTTTCTCGTCGCTGAAGGAGTAATGACTTCCTTCTCGAGTTTATCCTGGGCACTCGCGAGCTCTTTACACACTTGATAGCTATTCAATTCATCAGAACCCGGTGCACCACCAAGTTCATCAATGCAGGCAAAATTGTTTCCGAAGGTCTCACGCTCGCCGGGACTTGTACGGATTTTATCTTTCAATGCAGGTACATCTTTGGAGAGATCTTTCATCAGCTCTCCCTGCATGACATCGCCAATCGTAAGATCCCGTTGATGATAAACAAATGCCGGTGCCGCTTCATTGATACCGCAAATATATCCGGCCTTATCCGGCCGGTTAAAATGCATCGTCCAGTCGGCATTTCTGAAGCCGAGAGCGCGTCCGACTTCATAGTGCGCAGACAACGATGTATTCGGTGTGCTTTGATCGATAGTCAACTCATCAAGCGCAGTGGTGTTGCTGCGAAAGCGATCGGCCTTTGCTTCGGGAATGACTTGTGTGATTTGTTCCGGACGAAATTGTTCACACTTGAGTGAGTTCATCGCGAGCGCATATTTCACGAGGTTGTATTCAGGTTTTTCCTGGAATTTTCTTGCGAGCCTTTTCGCAGTCAAATGACACTGAACTTCTGTAAACTTTAATCCCGGTCTTCTCCGATAATCGGGATCGCGCCCCTGATATCCGTAAGGATAAAGCTCATCCGGATTCGGAGGAACAGGAAGGGTGGAATAGCATGGATTATTTTTTTGTTTCTCGCGAAAGCTCAAAAAGTTTTTCTTCTGTTCACTCATTTGCTCCCAGGTAACTTCGTTCTCACCCAGCTCAGCAACTCCCGCCTTGAAGGTGTCGTCTTCGGAACCGTAAAATCCTGTCCACTGATTGTACTGCTGCCAGTTCGGCCGAGGATCAATAGCAGCAGCATCACCTCCGGGGTTATGGCATTTGAGACAGGACTTTGGATTCTCCTCAATGCGATGACCGGCAGGTGGAACTCCGAAATTGATAGAGGCCATTTTGTATTTGTTTGTCTCATCGTCATAGGTCAGAACTTCGATCTTGTTATAAGTGGGTTTGGAAGGATCGCAGGTGTAACGGAGAACCAGTTTTCCATCCTGGCTCATGCGGATGATGCCGGGAAATTCCGGAGAGATACCCGGGCCCTGAATACTTTTTGAATTGAAGGCGAAGGTATAAGTCTGGAGTGTTCCTGGAGGAATTGCTTTCAGGAAATCGATCTGGTTTTTGATTCCCGGTTTCGATGCAAGCGCAGTCAGATCGCGATAGTCAAAAGGCATCTCCGAACAATCGGGCCTCACTGCATTTGGAAATTTTTCTTCGCCGGCAAGTGCCGCTTTCGGAATGTCGACACTGACTTTATTTTTTCCACCATCGTTTGAAAGCAGAGCTTTGCGCGTGCTCTCAGGAAGCGAACTCAAAGTGACTTTGATGTTCTTATCCGGCTGGCGAATGATGATTGTGGGATCAGAATTTTCATGGCGAAGGCCAGGAAGTCCGACGAAACCCGAAATGACTTCGGCATGAGCGAAGACTCCACTGAATAGAAGTGAGAGGACGACGAAAAGCATGATAACTCCCCTTTCTATTTTAAAAGAGGGAGTCAGGAGGTCCTAGGAGGCAAAATTCTCTCTGAGAGCGCTACTCAGGCTTTGATTGAGGAATTAAATCCGGCCTTAAAGAGGTCATGCAGGCGAAGAACTCCACGGAATT
>JBJMLZ010000091.1:0-4817 GCA_045805035.1 Bacteriovoracaceae bacterium | reverse complement strand
GAACTGATCTCGATCAAAAAAACCGGAAGTCTTATCCGTTTCTGTTGTACGACTCCGGGGAAAATCGCCGGCTTCTCCGACATCAATACACTCGCCACTCTCGGTGAAAAAATCGGACTCATTTTCCAGATGGCCGATGACATCGTTGATGGTCTCAATGTTTCCGGGCGTCCGGCGTTCCAGGACATCATCAATGGCTAGCTGAATTTTGTGACGTTGAAGTTGATCGAACTCTACCCTGAGCTTGCGGTGTCTGTTTATAAGTTCAAGGACAATCCAAAAATCGGAGTGCCGTGGACGATGGACCAGTATCATGAGGCGATCCGCGCAGTTGATAAAATGATCTGTGACGAAAACGCCAGCGCGGTTTCGATGTTCGCGCGTCTCTGCGAAGAAAAAAAGAAAATGGAACTCGTGCCGATCTTCAAGAAGACGATCGACAAGATCCAGTCCAACTATTCCTCTTTTTTTGAGAACCTTGGCCGATGAAACAGGACGAAGAAAAGAAGATTCAGGAGTGGAAGAACAAGCAGCACGATGTTTTCGGCGACCAGAAGAATCTCTACGTCTATCTCTTCAATACGCTCGATAATTTCTACTATCGTTGGCTCGAGAAAGAACTCTCCACCTCAGAGCTTGCCCCAAAAGTTTACGGTGCAACCACTGAGAGCAACATGATGGATGCGCTCAAAAAACCGAATCCTCAGGCGAAGGCAGGGATCATTGAAGCTGCGAAGGCAAATAAAGATGGACGCGTTCGTTACGGTTTGTGGGTGGAGGTAAAAGAGCTCACGCAGGATCGTGGAGCAATGACGGTCGTTTCTGAAATCAACTGGGGTTACCCGGAATACTCTGATGCTTCAAAGAGACTACAGAAGAGAGTGAAATTTGAGTACGACGAATTTGCGGTGTTCAGAAAGCAGTTAGCATTGAAACTGGAAGAGGCCTCAGAGCTGTTCGCCTGAAGGTGAGGTCTTCCTGACGTACTTTTGGTAGATCTTTTTCCCTGCCCATCCCAGCGCCACAATCGCGATCACAATCAGCACATATTTTTTGAACTGAGCAATCTTGGCGAGAATGTCACCGCCGTAGGTGCCGACGATATAGACCTGAGTTGGAACCGAGAAGAGGGCCGCACATCCATCAACGAGAATAAACTTCCAGAGAGAGAGCCCGAGAAGACCGCAGGAAAGGTGTCCGGGGAATCGAAGTCCCGGAGTGAAACGAAAAATTCCCGCGGCGAGACTTCCGTATTTCTGAAACCAGCGATTGATACGATCGAAGCCCTCGCCCGCAACCTGCTTCTGGAAAAATTTCGTCTTGATGATTCGCCCACCAAAAAGCTTTCCAATGAGATACACGATGGTGTCCGAACAAAGGACAGCAAAGAAACTCACAAAGCAAAGTGTGAAGACGTTCACTCCTTCCGCACCAGGATACGGCGGAGGATATTGTTCCGGATGATGGGCCATGTACGCCACAAGACCTGAGCTGATCAGAACAAGTTCTTCCGGAATCGGAAGGCCAAAAGAAGCCGCGAGCATGAACAGTGCCACGAACATGTACACAAAGGCCGGCTGATAGGCGTATCCCTGAAAGAACGCCATGAGGTGTTCGGGCGTAAAGAAATCCAACATAGGCCTTTAATTTTAAGGCCAGTCGGTTTACGTGTCAGCAAGAAGCTGTCTCGGTCTTAACCTCACAGCGCGCCAAGATGAGACAAGAATCGTGAGTAAACAAAGAACAACTAAAATGAGACCCGGAATCAGCATGATTTTTCCATCTGTACTCCATGGCAGTCGCATTATCTCCTGACCCAGAAGATTGGCCATCGCCCAACCGAGAAAGAATCCGAGCGAGAGACTCAGAATGAAAAGCGATCCGAATTCGAGAATGAGTTGAAGCCGCAGGCGATTTGGCGTGAGACCAAGTGACTTCAGGAGTGCGAGATCAAAACTTCGCCGATAAACCTGATCGTGCGAGAGACCATAGAGAATGATGAGGCCGATGCCGAGTGAGAGCCACGAAATAATCTCGATCGCTTTTCGTGAGCGCGAGAAAAGTGTCGCAAGTTTTCCGGTGAGTTCTTCCACATCAATCGCGGATATGTTCGGGAACTTTCTCACCGCCTGACGCTGAAAAGCATTTTTCTTTTCCACGGGCACAGGAGGAAGGACCGCGAGAAAAGTTTTTGGAGCGGGTTCAAGAAATCCGGGTTCGAGCGAAACAAAAAAATTGGGATAGAAACTCGTCCACTTGATCTCTTTGATGTTGGCGACGATTCCTTCCACCGGCACACCCTGGACATCAAACTCGAGCTTGTCCCCAAGAGTAAGTCCCATGCGATCGGCCCAGCGTTTTTCGAGCGAAACGCGCGCGGTTTCACCCGGGGGACCTTCGAACCACTTGCCTTCGATAATTTTTTCCGAAGAAGTTAAGTACCCGCGATACGTGAGATTAAGCGCATTGTCTTTTTCCCGGGAGAGATCATCGTCCTCGCGGTCACTCATCATGAAAGGATTTTTCTTTTTCCGGAAAGGTTTTCCATTCACTTTCTCAAGGCGCGCGCGGATGACGGGAGTGACTGCTTCAAGTGGTGTGCCCATTTTTTGCGCAAAATGAGTGAAGTCCTTCAGCTGCTCTTCCTGGATATCAAAAAGAAAAAGTCCGGGCCGCGTCCCGGAAAGTGAGAGCTCCTGACCAATTTTGTGATCAAGCTGGAGAATGAGCGTGATAAGCGTGGCGCCCATGCAAAGAGAAAGAAAACTCAGAACAAGTTTGTGACCTGAGCGGAGAATTCCACGGAGAGCAAGACCCATTTCCACTCCGGGATTGAGAAGTCCCCTGCCCTCGATGAGAGTTTTCACGATTCGTTGAACGATGAGGATCACGCCGGTGGAGAAGAGAAAAACCACGAGGAGGCATCCAAAGAATAGAGTTCCGGTGAGAGCGTTCTGAGACAAGCGATAGCTCACAAGCCAGAGCACAAGAAGAAACGGAAAGAAGTCATACCAGCGGAAGCGTCCCATGAGGACGCGCGAAGACTTCAGCACTTCTCCCATGGGAGTTCGGAGCAGTCCCATGAGAAGTGGAACAATGATGGAAAGTCCGAGGACAAAAAGCAGCGGAAAGAGTCTGGCGATGACTGTAAAGTCCATCGTCCCGGGCAAAGAGAGTCCGATCTCTTCAGAGAGAAACGGCAGCGAACTCCGGTAGAAAAGCGGAATGAGAACATAGAACTGAAGAATGAAGACCGCAAAAAAAATCGAAGAAAACTGAAGCACGACTCCGCCGATGATCGAAGTTTTCTGAAGGCCATGGAGATTCAGAATCGCAAGATCCTTCATCCGCGAAAGGAGATGCGACTGATACAGGTAGAAAACGCCAACGAGGGCGAGCACGAGACCAATGAGTGCGGAAAGCGACATGAAGTTGGTGATAATTCTGATCGTGCGTCCGGTCTGTTCACTCATGTCCTCCGGAAGCGAAATCCGGAGAGCCGCGTCCGCGAGAAGTTTCTTCAGGCCGGCCTTGAGTTCTTCACCGTCGAGATTTTCGTTGATCTTAAAGTGACGCGAAAATGATCCCGTCGTTCCCTTGGATAAGAGACCTGTTTCCTTGATGCGCGAAAGCGGGAAATAAGCGCGAGGCGCGAGTGAAAATCCGCGCAGGCCCTGGGAGGAATCTTTCATGACAATTCCCTCGACGGGAACTTTCAGTGTGCCGATGGCGATGAAGTCTCCCGGAGAGATTTCCCAGAGCGAAGCGAGTTCCTTGGAAATGTAGAGACCTTTCCCGGGAATGAACTTCCCCTCTCTCAGTTCAATCTTTCCATAAAAAGGAAAAGTGTCTTCCACAAAACGAATCTCGGTGAGACGGGATTGTCCCGACTTCTCATGAAAGATCATTGAATAAAGATCGATCAATTCGTAGGAATCTGTACTTTTGCCGGCCATGTAGGCCTTGAGAGATTTTTGCTCATCTCTTGAAAGTTCGCGACGGGCAGAGATGGAAATGTCCGAGGTGAGAAGAGAGCGCGCATTATCCGAGAGCTCTTTTTGGACCTGGTAGTTCACGAGAGAAATTCCGGTGAGACCAAAAGTTCCCAGGAAAAGGGTGAACGCAAGAATGAGAAAAAAGAAAGGATGCTTTCTCGCCTCTTTCAGGAAGAAGAATCGTAGAATCACTTCCGGACCTCATGCGAAAGCTTTCCGTGTTCAAGATGAATGATTCTCTCACAACGCTGGGCAAGCTCAGGATCATGAGTAACGAGAACCAGCGTAGTGTTCGAAGACTTCACGAGATCAAAGAGAAGATCCATGACCTTATCACCGGTTTCTTCATCGAGATTCCCGCTCGGTTCGTCGGCAAAAAGAATCGCCGGGCGAATCGCAAGCGCGCGGGCAATCGCGACCCGCTGGCTCTCCCCTCCGGAAAGTTGTGAGGGAAGATGATCCATCCTGTGCGCGAGGTTCACTTGATCAAGAAGTTCAACCGCACGTTCTCGCGCCTTCTCCATTTTCAGCATCTCCAGCGGAAGGAGAACATTTTCCAGGGCAGTCAGGGTTGAGACAAGATGAAACTGCTGAAAGACAATGCCGATATTTTGCGCGCGGTAGCTCGTGAGGATTCTTTCACTCATGCCCGAAATATTCTGCTGATCGATCATGATCGAGCCACTGTCCGGTGAATCGAGTCCCGCCAGGAGCGAAAGCAGAGTCGATTTTCCGGAGCCGGATTTTCCGGTCAGGGCGACTCTCTCGCCTTTGTGAATAATGAAATCTACACCCTTCAGCACTTCGACCCGCGCTTCGTTC
>JBJMLZ010000090.1:0-5154 GCA_045805035.1 Bacteriovoracaceae bacterium | reverse complement strand
TCTTATGGCCTCCGAGCTAATCTACATCAATAAAACAAACCTCTACAAGGAATTGGACGCCCTTCAGGACGGAGAATTTTTTGCGCTCGCTGATCAGAGGATAAAAAATCACCTGCCTGCGTGGATTCAGTTCTCACCGAATGTTTTCTGGGTGAGTGATCCGGAGGAACAAAAAAATCTTTCGACCTACGAAAACGCCTTAGAGTTTTTTCTGAAGCTCGGCATTCATCGCAAGGCCATGCTTTACGTTTTCGGCGGGGGTGCCACAACTGACCTCGGCGGTTTTGTTGCTGCGACAATCCTTCGCGGAGTGAACTGGAACGCAGTTCCCACCACCCTACTGGCGATGGTGGACGGATCACTGGGCGGAAAGGTGGCGGTCAATACGCCTTCCGGGAAAAATCTTGTCGGCGCGTTTTGTGAGCCCGCTAAGATTTATCTCTGCACTGAATTTCTCACCACTCTTGATGAAGTGAACTGGCAATCCGGAAAGGGCGAGATTTTAAAATATGCTCTCCTTTCAAATAGTATTGCTGAACTTGTTTTGAAGAAGGCCGACATCAGTAAGATTGTTGAGGCTTGTGCTCATTACAAAATGGATATCGTTGCGCGGGATCTTCGTGAAGAAGGCGAGCGCATTCAGCTGAACCTCGGCCACACACTTGGCCACGCGTTTGAAACGACATTGGGAATTCCTCACGGACTGGCAGTCGCCATGGGAATGAAATATCTCTTCGAAGTCCTTGATCTGGCTGACGCTCTTGAAAGCTGGAAAAAAATTTTCATTGCACTCGAGCTTCCCCAGGACAAGCTTGTTCTCAGTGCTTATCCAGGCCTTGATAAAAAGAAATTCTTTGAGCATCTTCAATACGACAAGAAAAGAGTTCGCGAAACTCTGAGGCTTGTTCTTGTCGATCCTCCGGGGAAATTCAAAGTCCAGGAAATGACTTTCACTGAACTCAAAACACGGATCAATCGCCATGCCGACTTTGCGGATCGATAAGGGAGGAATTCTTCCCTCAGTGACGATCCCATCGTCGAAATCTTACGCCAATCGCGCACTCATTCTCGCGTCGATAAAAAAATCCCCAGTCACTATTCAGAATATCCCCAAGGCCGATGACGTTGTTCACCTCATCCGCGCCCTGAAAAATATCGGCCTTGAGATTGAGCAGTCGGGTGCGGAAGTCATTTTCCGAAATTCATTCCCTGATTGTGAGAAGGCCGACCGGGACATCGAAGTGGGTGAGGGTGGAACCACGGCAAGATTCCTTGCGACGATGCTTCTTTTAGGAAAGAAGAAATATCATCTCAAATTGGGTCAACGTCTCAAGGCAAGACCGTGGCAGGAGTTTCTTGAACTAGCCAAAGAGCTCGGGGCTTTTGCGGAACTCAAAGACGCTGTGCTGACGGTCCAGGGGGCTCTCACCGCACCGTCATCTCTTGCAGTGGATTGTTCACGCACGACTCAATTTGCCACCGGTCTTGATCTCATTCTGGGAAATACCAAAGTTACTCCCAAAAATCTGGAAAGCTCCCAGAGTTATTGGGCGATGAACGCTCCCCTGAAAGAGCATTTTCGCAATCACAATCACTATCGCGTTCCTTCTGACTGGAGTAGCGCTGCTTTTCCGATGGTCTTTGCCGCCCTCAACCAAAAAGTTTTTTTCCCGGAGCTCGCGGATGATCTTTATCAAGCCGACTCAAAACTCACTGGAGTTTTGCAAAATCTCGGATCTCTCCAAAGAAACGCAGATGGAATGACGGTTTCTCGAGTCACGAAAAATCAAAATATCAAACTCGACATGAGTGATTGCCTGGATCTTTTTCCGGCGATGATTTTTCTCCTTTCCCACGTTGAAGGAAAACATGAACTCACCGGTCTTACTAACCTTGCCCACAAGGAAAGCGACCGAATGAAGGAAATAGAAAAGCTTCTTTCAGCTTTTGAACGTAAATTCCAATCGACCGAAAAGTCCATTACGATCGAAGGCAGCAATAAAATTTGCGGCCCGAAGGACCTTCATCTTCCCGATGATCATCGTATTGTTATGGTCGCCGCACTTTTCCTCCGTCACCATTCAGGAGGAACATTGGATCATGCAGAATCAGTGAACAAATCTTATCCAGGTTTTTTCGAAATATTCCATTGAGGTGAACATGATCCGTTTTCTACTCGTTCTTCTACTCAGTATCTCATTTGCTTACGCCCAGATCGGGGAAATTCGTTCACTGACTTCACCGGGTGCTTACCTGATGAGAGCTGGTTCGCGTATTGATCTCGCTACGGGCACTCCGCTTGAAGTAGGAGATGATATTTTTACCGAGAGCTCACACGTCACACTGATTCTCTTCCCGAAAATCCAGATGAGTCTTGTGAACGGAACTGAGCTCAAAATCTCCCAACACATGATTGATGAGGCCAATGAAGAAGAAAAAACTACTTCACTCGTTGATCTTATCAAGGGTCTTTTGCGTATCCAGGTCACAAGAGATGGATCAGAGACTGTTGACCAGAAGATCAATGCGAAAGAAGTAACGTTCGCAGTTCGCGGGACTGAATTTGAAGTGTCATCTACTGATGACGATGCGGAACTGGATGTCTTTGAGGGAGAAGTGCAGGTCAGCTCACCTTACGTCCAAACATTTGTTCCTGAAATCGTGAAGCCCAATGAAGGCTTCCGCTTTGATCGGAAGACAAGAAAGTTCGCCAGACGCGCGAATCGCGAAAGAATCAAAAATGCGCGCTTCATGCAAAGACAGCAGATGCGTGAGATGTGGAAAAATAAGAAGGCCATGCGCCGGGAGCAAAAGCTTCAGAATCGTCAAACCCGAATGGAAAGAAAGGAAGAACTGAAAGCTGAAAGACAGGCAAATCGTGAAGAGCGGAAAGCGCAGAGAAAAAGGGGCCACTAAGGGCCCCTTGGGAAATTCTAGTCTTCGTCGTTAGACGTTGAATCGTCTGTCATGGATGATGAAGAACTTGATGGCGTGTCAGTCGTAGAGTCCTTACCCATTGAGCTTTTTCCTGAATCAGAACGGGTATTTTCTTCTTCCATCTGCTTTGTTGTAGTTGGAGTCATGTCAGTGTCAGTTGAAGAACCTGAACCAGCGCCCATCGTCGCGTCTGTTCCTTGAGTTGTTGAAGAGGCACCTGACCCCATTGATGTTGAATCAGTGCTTGATGACGAAGAGGACATTGTGTCCGCCAGTGCAGGGAGCGCGAACGCCGCGAGCACAAGCGATGTCCAGATCAACTTTTTCATAAAACCTCCAGTTTTAAATCAAGCTCTTGCTTGAGAGTGCCATCATTGAATCAGCGACCCTCCCCGCCATTGAACTAGAGATGTCCCAAAGAACGAAGCGTTTAACCCGAGTGCGCTTACCGAGAAACATCGCCTTATATTCCCTTACAGCGCTTTCCGTCCGAAAGAAGATTTCTTATGATTTTGCTACCCATTATTTTCAGGAGTTTTTTACATGAGATTCGTCCTCGCACTTTGTCTTCTTTCACTCTCGTCTGCGTTCGCCGCGACAACAAATCCTCTGGAATGTCTGAAACAAAAAAAGGCGCTTGATCGTCGTTACTGTCTCGACTCTTATCTGGAATCAATCAAAGATGCTCATGATGCCGAAGTTCACAGCATGAGCAATGGTATCCCGGAAGCGAATAAGAATGCGCGCATCGCTGCTCTTCAGGACGAGATCGCGGCCAAGCAGGATTATCTCAATAACGTGAAAGCAGAGATCGAACTCGAGCAGAAACTTCTCGATGATGTAAAGAACGCGAAAGTCGCTGCGGCCCCGGCACCAGTGGCGCCAAAACCTGAGAAGAAAAAGAAGAAGCATAAAGGCTTCAGCATTAAACTCTAATTTCACGGGCCCTTCGGGGCCCTTTCTTTTTTATGTCATACTCCTGGTCACAATTTATCGAAGAAGAATCACAGAAGCCTTACTACAAGGACCTGCAGAGCTTCGTGAAACAAGAGAGGAAAGAACACTCGGTCTTTCCTCCGGATAAGGAGGTCTTCACTGCCTTTGACCTCACTCCCTTTGAAAAAGTGAAAGTCGTGATCCTCGGACAAGATCCTTATCACGGTGAAGGGCAGGCGCATGGCCTGGCGTTCTCCGTAAAAAAAGGCGTGAAGACGCCGCCATCGCTCGTGAATATTTTCAAAGAGCTTCAATCAGACCTTGGAATCAAAACTCCTTCTCACGGAAACCTTGAAGCGTGGGCGCGCGAGGGAGTCCTTCTGCTTAATACCGTTCTTACAGTGAGAAAAGATGAGGCCGGAAGTCATCAGGGCAAAGGTTGGGAAAAGTTCACGGACCAGGCGATCAAGATTCTCTCAGAAAAAAAATCGAATCTGGTTTTTATCCTCTGGGGATCACCATCGCAGAAAAAATCTGCGCTCATTAATCCTGATCACCATCACCTGATCATTTCTCCGCACCCTTCTCCGCTGTCATCATATCGTGGATTTTTTGGCTCGTGCCCATTCTCGAAGACCAATGAGTATCTGAAAAAAAATAAAATCGAACCTGTGAACTGGAAGCTTGAATGACACCTATGCGACTTCGCAATTCTGCGCACCGAACGCCAATGGAAGCGTCTCCGATAAAATACTTAGCTCTAAGACAATTGATGGCAAAAAGTTCCAATATGTTGAGTCCTGTGGACTTGAAGATCAATCAGGCTCTTGTCTAAGTATCGTATAAAACTTACATCAATTTTTTTTGAAACCTTTTCCTGTGGTAAAGACCTCGCAATCCAATTTCACCCGGGAGTTTTTATGAAATTCGCACTTGTTGTTTTTTTGTCATTGCTCGCCTCAACTGCGTTCGCCGCCAAATGTCCACAAGGTGCATCTGTCATTAAAACATGTAAGTCGACCCCGGCTGCAGATGACGAGGCTGTTGCTGGAGACATGCTGGATTCCATTGCGATCTGTTCTAAGAAAAACTCGACGCTTTTTGTCGCTGAGAAAAATGGCCATTCGGAAGTTGCTAAGGCCTCAGTTGAAACTCGTATGGGTGGGGCCACTTATTCAGTGATGGATGGTGACGTCGAATTTAAACTTTCTATTGTGACTGGTACTGCCCGTCCGGTGAATAAGGCCACATTCACAGTGAATTTAAAAGCTGCCGGCATGA
>JBJMLZ010000089.1:0-11575 GCA_045805035.1 Bacteriovoracaceae bacterium | reverse complement strand
ATTTTAATTGCAGTAATTTGTAAGCTTTAGGTGAATTTTCGTCAAGGATGAAGAGGGCTATTTTTTGTCTTTCATCTTTGTTATTCCGTGGAAGATAACGCCTTCCTCCACGATCAAACTTGGACTCGTCACGGTTCCTTCGAAGCGCGCCGGGCGTCGAATTTCCACTCGTGAAGATGCTTTGATTGTTCCCTTAACGGAACCCGAGATAATTACAATATTGGCATTGATATCAGCATTGATAACGGCACCCTCGCTGATAATGAGAGTGTCGTTGGAAAAAATAGATCCTGTGACAAATCCGGCGATGCGAACGGTGCCGCTAAAGGACAGATTTCCTTCAAATTTGCAGCCTTCTTCGATGATGGCGCAAATATCATTCTTGCGGGCCAAAGTCCCTCCAGGACGCGATTACTTCATCAGATAAGCAAATATATCATTAAATTCGGCTTCGTTGCTAAATTTGATGGTGATCTCACCTGCCCCGTTCTTCTTGGACTTCATGGCGAAGTGATAACCGGTTTTCTGCTCAAGTTTGTTTTTGAGGGAACTGTATTGCTCTGCGATGAATTTGTTTTCCATTCCGGCCTTTTTCGTCGGCTTCTTGGATTTTTTAGCAAGCTCTTCGAGTTCACGAACGGAAAGAGTTTTCGCCACAACTTCATTGGCGAGTCTCTTCACGACTTCTTCATCATTGATCGCACCGAGAACTTTGGCGTGACCGAAAGAAAGCAGTTCTTTCTGGAGAGATACGATCACTTCTTTCGGAAGTTTCAGAATGCGGAGAAAGTTTGCAATCGTTGAACGCTCTTTACCGATCTTCTTTGCCACTTCTTCTTGTGTGAGTTCGAACTCATTCATGAGCTGGAAGTAAGCGAGTGCCTCTTCCACACAGTTCAGATCTGCGCGCTGAACGTTCTCGATGATCGACATGACCATCGCATCTTTTTTTGTTGCACGCTTGATGATCACCGGGATTTTTGTAATGCCGGCAAGCTTCGAAGCGCGGAAGCGTCTCTCGCCCGCCACGATTTCAAACATGCCGTCTTTTTCAATCACGATAAGTGGCTGGATGATGCCGTTCTCTTTAATCGACTCAGAAAGCTCAAGGAGATCTTTCTCTTTGAAAATCTTTCTTGGCTGGCCCTTGTTGGCCATGAGTTTTTCTACATCAACAAGCATTGGCTGAGTTTCAATTCGAGTTGTGATTTTCGGTTCTACAGGGGCAGTTGGTGCATCGACGTGAATACCAGGGTGTCCACCGAGGAGAGCCGCCATACCTTTACCGAGTTGTGGTGTTTTCTTTTGCATAGAAATCTCTCCTATTGATTAACCTGATAATCTTCGAATTTTGGAATTTGTGTATTGATGGCCATCTTCGCTGTCGCTTCTGGTTTCTTTTCAGATTTCAGAATGATCTCACGGGCAAGAGACAAGTAGGCCTCGCTGCCTTTGGAAGTGATGTCATAAAGAATGATTGGTTTACCAAAGCTCGGGCACTCAGAAAGTTTTACGTTCCTTGGGATGATCGTCTTCAGGATATCGTCTTTAAAATGAGTCATGAGATCATTGGCGACAAGCTTACAAAGATTGTTTCTTGAATCGTACATCGTGAGGAGAATTCCCTCGAGCGCAAGCTTCGGATTCAAAGAAGCGCGAATCAAACGGATCGTGTTCAATAACTGAGCAAGTCCTTCCATCGCAAGATATTCAGTCTGCATGGGAATGAGATACGAGTGAGCAGCACTGAGTGCGTTCACGGTGAGAAGATTCAGCGATGGAGCACAATCAATAATGATGTAGTCATATTTGTGTGCAATCGATTCGAGAGCTGTCTTCAATTTCGATTCGCGCGCGAACATGTGAACGAGTTCAAGTTCAGCACCTACGAGATCATTGTTAGAAGGACAAACTTCCAGTAGAGGAAGTTCAGTTGAATAGATACAGTTCTCCACACTCTCTTCATTTATTAGAGCGTGGTAGATGTTCGCCTTGGTGAATGATTCTTTGTCCATTCCGAGGCACGAACTGGCGTTGCCCTGGGGATCTAAATCGATGAGGAGTGTACGCTTTTCTGCTGCGGCGAGGCAGGCGGCTAAGTTGACTGAAGTGGTCGTCTTTCCTACGCCACCTTTCTGGTTGGCAACCGCAATGATTTTAGCCATTTAAGTTCCTGCTTTGTATGTTTGAGTGAGGATATTTTTAGAGAAAATCCGAGAGTTTGACAACGAATTTCGCAGTTCCACGTGGAACATTCTTCGAACTAAAACTTACAAGGAAACGCTGCTGTGTTCCAGGAACTTTGATTTCCTGATTCTCCAGTAGCTTCCAATCCGGAAGTTTCACGAGAGATTTTTCTTCGAGTTCGAGAAAGTTCGGGCCCTTATAAAAGAAGACTGAAATATCGTTCGTGTTTCTTTGAATGATCGGAAGATAATCCGCCACTGTACCAACCGCCTTGAAGGTGATCGTACATTTACGATCAAAATAAAAATCCTCTAGTCGTGAGTGCACCAGTTTCACATTGCTAAGACCAAGTTCTTCAGCGATCAATTTCACGGCATCGACTTTTTTTCTTTTACTCTCGACTCCCACGAACTTCACATCCGGAAGAAGTTTTGCGAGCGGAAGAATGGGAAAGCCTCCCCCAAATCCCACATCGACAATGACTCCAGTTTTAGCGACCTCACTCTTGAAGAGCTCAGACTGTAAGTAGGGGTTGATCGAGTCCAGGATCTGCTTGTGGTAGAACTCGTCCGGATCAAGGATGTTCGTAAGATTGAGGCCCGCGAGTTTCGTTTTTAAGACCTGGAGATAGCGGATGGAGAAGTCGAGCATCAGAGCGCCTTTGCTGCCACGACGGCTAGAGTAGCAGGACGAATTCCTTCTATGAGTTTCAGCTGCCCAAAAGTCTCGGGACGAATGCGCGAGATTCGCTGTTTACACTCGAAGGAAATATTATTCGAGCTCACGATCTGTTCCCAGTTCACCCTCATCGAATCCATCTTCTTCAGGCGCTCATACTGACCTTCGGAACGCTTGATATAACCGTCATATTTCTTCGAAATGGCCACTGTCCGGATGAGATCATACGGAAGGCTGATACCATGAACTTCAAGCACTCTTTCGAACGTCGTGATGGGATTCAGCCACGCCTGGCGGAGGATTTCCGAGACACTCATTCGACGAGTGAGCTTCTGTAATTCACTCTCTCCCGAGAACTCTTTCATGAGTGTCGATTCTTCCGGAATCATTGTCTCATCACAGAACTTCACCATGAGTTCATACTGCTCCAGGAAGTCCCTCTGATATTGGTCCAAAGGAGTGTTCAAGAGGAGCTGCTGGCGATAAGGCGACATTCTTATGAGCGTATTGTCCTCGCGGATGAACAGGCGATTTTCCGAACGAGCGGTAAACAGTCGGTATGGCTCGTCCCTGGTGTTTGAGGTGAGATCTTCGATCATCACGCCGATATAAGATTCATGTCGGCTTAGAATGAGTGGATCCATTCCCAAGAGTGAAAGGGCGGCATTGACTCCGGCAATATAGCCTTGTCCGGCGGCTTCTTCGTACCCAGAAGTCCCATTCACCTGGCCCGCAAAATATAGACCCGGAAGTGCCTGGTGCTCGAGGGAAATATTGAGTTCAGTTGTATCTAAAACGTCATATTCAACAGCGTAACCGTAGACTTCGATCTTCGCGTTCTCGAGTCCTTCCATCGAACGGACATAGGCCTCCTGAACATCTTTCGGAAGCGAAGAAGAAATTCCGGATGGGTATACAGTGTTGAGGTTCAAGCCTTCGGGTTCAATGAAAACATGGTGGACGGCCTTATCCGGATAACGGAAGGCCTTGTCCTCAATAGATGGACAATAACGAGCGCCCACACCCTGAATCTGGCCATTAAACATCGGAGAGCGTTCACGATTGGAGCGGATAATCTCCATCGTTTCAGCATTTGTTCGGGCGAGATAACAAGAAACCTGTCTCGCTTCGCGGGTGAACGGCTCATTCAAACAGTGAAAGTTCCGAACGGTAGAATCGGATGGCTGTTCTTCAAGCTTAGAGTAATCAACTGAATCCTTGTGGAGCCTGGGCGGAGTACCAGTTTTGAATCTTTGGGGTCTCGTCTTGATTGACGAGAGCAAGTCCTGAAGTCCAGAAGATGGTTCAACACCAACTCTTCCTCCCAGGGTCTGATCCGATCCAGTGTGAAGTTTTCCATTGAGGAAAGTTCCCACCGTCATAATGATTTTTTTCGCCGAATATGTTACAGCCGAAGTTCTAATTTCAAAACCCGGTGAAATATTCGTAACTTTCTCACGAATCACTGTGATGTTAGGTATACGAGCGATAAATTCTTCGGCTTTTTCTGAATAAAGATCTTTATCAATCTGAACTCGGCTTGACTGAACAGCAAAACCCTTAGAGTCGTTCAACGTTCTATACTGAATGCCGGCTTGATCGGCGAGAATTCCCATCAAACCACCAAGAGCATCCAGTTCACGAACAACTTGTCCCTTACCGACTCCACCAACGGATGGATTACAGGGTGCAGACCCGAGACCCACACCGGGAATAGTGAGAATTGCTACTTGCAGATTAAATTGGGATGCGATGTAGGCTGCTTCAATACCAGCATGGCCACCACCGACAACAATAATATCGAATTTCATCTTATGAATTGTTCCACGTGGAACTTTTCTATTTCCCGATACAAAAATTGTTGAAGATCGAATTCAAAACTTGTTCGGGAGAAACTATACCTATGACTTCTGAAATGCAATGCCCCAAACTATTTAATTCAGAGGACAAAATCGCCACATCGGTCTCCGACTGGGCAAGCTGTCCATATGTAGACAAAATTTGTTGTGAACGCAATATCAGGTGCTTATGCCTATCGAGAAGAATTGGTTGATGCTTCGTAAGATGTAAATATTTTTTATTAACAGCCTGGCGGAAGGAGTTTTCCCAATTGGGCCCTAAGGAGGAGACATTGATCGCCCCTATAGAACCAAGTTCAAAGTGGGTTTCGATGACTTTCTTTTTACAAGTTTCGAATCCTGGAACATCAGCATGCGTGAAGAAAATAAGATCGAAGTTCAATGAAAGAAGATCCGCAAAACCTGGCTGCATCTCGAGTGGATTGATCAAAAGAACTTTGAAAAAACTTTGCTCGAGTTTTTTCTTCGCGCGCTTCACACCCTCGGCTTCAATCTGGTCACTGGCATCTCTCATACCGGCGGTATCTACCAGGCGATACTTCACTCCCTCAATCATGAGAGTTTCAGAGAGATAATCTCTCGTCGTACCCGCAATGGAAGAGACAATGGCCCTGTCATCCGAGAGAAGAAAATTAAAGAGTGAACTTTTCCCCGCATTCGGAAGACCCGCGATCACAATCTCCGGTTGAATGAGATTAGCGTCCTGATGCTCGACTCTTTTCACTAGAGTTTTGAATTTTTTTGCAAAATTCTCGAGGGAAACCAGGTAGTGCTCACGAGCAGCGTCTTCTCCCACGTCCTCACTGAAATCAATCGAAAGCTCGAGAGAAGATTTATGTTTGAGAAATAAATCCCAGAGCTCGAGGTAAATCGCATGTAGATTTCCCGAGAGAAGTGAAAGCCCCTGATCGAGAGCGTAGCTGGAATTGGCATTGAGAAAAAGATCGAGGCCCTCTACCTGTGAGAGTGAGAGCTTTTTATTTTTCATTGCTCTGTAAGTGAACTCACCTGGATTAGCGAGACGGAAACCTACGTGCTCTACAAAGAGGTTGATGATTCTTTCTGTGTTGAGAGTATTTCCGTGAATCGAAAGCTCGAGAATGTTTTCGCCATTGAAACTTTTTGGGCCCGCAAAATACGTGAGACATACTTCATCAATAAACTGCCCCTGTAGAACCAGTTTGGTGAAATACACCCGTCTTGGTTCTATAGGACCAGAAATAGTAAAAAATGATGCTAATGTGCTGAAATCTTTAAATCCGGACATCCGGATGACCGCCAAAGCTGCATTCGCGTGATTGCACGTACTGCAGGCAATGATCGGATCATCCGAATACAGGAACTTCATGCAGCTACGAGTTTTTTACTCTTCCCCGCATTGAACACGAGGACCTGCTGAAGGATACCGAAGATCGTTGAAACGAAAATATAGAGACAAAGCCCCGAAGGAAGATCCTTCATGATAAAGCCGAACACGAGCGGCATGAACATCATGATCTTTCTCTGAACCGGATCTGAGATTGTATTCGGAGTAAGGCGCTGCTGGAGGAACATAGCGAGTGTCATCAAAACCGGAAGAACAAAATAAGGATCTTTATTTGAGAGATCTTTGATCCACAACATAAATGGAGCGTCGACGAGTTCCACTGCCGAATAAAGAACTTTATAGAAGGCAAAGAACACTGGCATCTGGAGAAGAAGTGGCAGACATCCACCCATTGGATTAGCACCAGACTTCTTAAAGAGCTCCATGCTTTCCTTCTGAAGTCTCTGTGGATCATCCTTAAATTTCTCGCGGATTTTTGTCAGCTCCGGCTGAACTTCCTGAAGCTTTTTCATCGAAACGGTCGATTTCCACTGGAGCGGGAACGTGATCAGACGGATTGTGAGCGTAAGAAGAATGATTGCTACACCGTAGTTAGCCACAAATTTATGGAAGAACTGAAGGCCCTTCAGAATCCATACGGCAAAAAAGCCCCAGATTCCGAAGTCGACTGCGCCCTGGAAATTGTGACCGAGGCTAGCGAGATAGTTATATTCTTTCTTCACAAAAACAGCGTGAAAAGTGAGTGAGTTTTCTGCCTTCGTTGTGAACATCGACCAGGTATTTCCCTCTGTCTTATAGAGAAGCGGAGTCTCCTTATCGAGGGCAACACCGAAGAGGTGATAATTAAAATCGATTCCTGCCCACTTGATCGGACGGTCACCATTTTCATCATCATTCATCTCAACTGAGGTCAGCTTGTCTGTATAGAAAGCGAAAACTCTGTGTTGTTTGTTCTCAAGCGCCTTCTTTTCACTCGTAAGAGTGAACCGATACTTGAATGGGTTTGGCGATGTCAGATTAAAAGTCGCAACCCCTTTCTCGTCTACGCCCGTAGTGAGAGTAATGTCAGCTTCAGCATTATGGAATTTGTTATCCGACACTTTCTGAAAGGCAAAATTTTGCCAACCTCTGCCCACATCGAGTTGGAGTTTCAGAGGGGCCGAAGAGCCTGTGGTTTCCTGAAAAGGAATTCCTGCTTGAGGATTCTGGAAATTGGTAATCGCGAGATCGTTCGTAAATGTCACAGTGACATTGTTTGAAGACGCGGTGAAAGTTTCTGCCGCCACTGGTTCTATAGGACCACCCTGAGTGACTGTGCTTTCTTTCACGGACGGAGCGGTTGTTGTTGTGGTGGTAGTTGGTCCTACAGGGGCGGGAGCCTTTTTAGGGACGAAAAAATACTGCCAGCCGAATAAAATAAGACCAGAAAGAAGAACCGCCAACAAGGCATTACGTTGCTCAGAACCCATTGATAATACTCCAAAAATTACCGTGGCCTAGGGAACTGGATCGTACCCGCCAGGATGAAAAGGATGACACTTGCAAATGCGTCGACTTGAATACCATAAGGCCCGCGGGAAGGAAAACTTCTTAAAGCACTCATCCGCATAATGAGAGCACGAAGGTTCGAAGCGACAATTACTCCCGAGAAAAGGCGAAATAGTAGTTTGGTAAATACCAATGAGAAATTGAGCGAGTGTTCTCATTTCAACAGGCCCTTGAATAGCTTAGAGAAGGCCCTAATGAGTTGCTCTTCATTATCCGGTGTCCTGGTTATGACAAAAAGAACATCAAGTGGAAGCGCGAGATACTCAGGATGAAGACGGAAATGCTCTTTTAGTATTCTTTTATAGCGATTCCGGTCATGGGACTTACCAATTTTCCGGGAAATACTAAAAGCAATGCGAATATGGGGAAGGTTTAAGCGAGAAGATTTCGAGTAACAAACGAGAGGGTGAACAAAGCCTTTGGAGCTTTGTTCACGCAAATATTCAAAATCAATTTTTTGGGTAAGTTTGTGAGATTTCGGAAAGCCAAAATTGGCGGGAGCCATCTCAAAAATTACTTCGTTCCTGTCGAAACAGTGAGTTGCTTGCGACCTTTAGCACGACGGCGGCTGATTACTTTCTTACCACCAGCAGATGCCATACGAGCGAGAAATCCGTGATCACGGAGACGCTTAAGCTTCTTCGGTTGCCATGTTCTTTTTTGCATACTCATATAAAACGTCCTTCTGGAAGTAACTTGGTAAATTTTGGGAGTCACCTTTATTACAGGATTTACCCATATGGGTCAATAAGATTTGTGCTCTCTAACACGGTCAATCTTTAGAGTAAGTAGATGTAAGAGGCCCAACATTGATTAACGTCCGTTGGCGCTGTTAATACCTTCCTAACTTTTTAACTCAGCTAAATTACTTTTATATAATGACTCAAAAGTTTCCTTTTAATCATTTTCTGAAACTTGAAGGCCTGCCAGAAAGCGCGGCGTCAAGACCAACAGAGGCGGCACATCCCGTGATTATCGAAAAGGCAATCAAGTCTCTGGACGTTGCTCCTAACTTCCGTCCGGCGCCTGAGTTTTCTACTGAAGAGTTAAAGACGACGACTGAGGCACTCCTTGAACATATTAAGAACCTCATCAACCCAAATAAGTTCCACGCCTTTTTTGCCAATACATTTACTGTTTCGGCTATCAGGCAAGACACAGCGGAATTTGTCGTCACCACAAATTTCATTAAAACGATGATCGAAACTCACTTTATGGAGACGATCAAGCAGGCGCTCTTCGAGATCCTCGGCAAACAATATAATGTTGAACTGCAGGTCATCGGATCAAGCGCATCTCAGAGCTCAAATACTGAGAACATTCTTAAAAAAGAAACTCCGAAAAAAGCAGAGTCAGCAAAACAGGCCACCTTCTTTATTGAAGATCTTCAGCCGACGAAAGAAGATCTGATAAAGACCGTTGATTCAAAAGTTATTGAACACTTTTCATCACCAGCGAACATTCAGATCGACATGAATAAGACCTTTGATAATTTTATCATTGGTCCGTCGAACAATATGGCATGTGCCGCTTCTATGGCAGTGGCAAAAGAACCAGGGAAAACATATCCGGCGCTCTATATCTACGGAAATTCGGGGCTCGGAAAAACTCACCTGATTCACGCGATTGCGAACTCCGTTCAAGCGTCAAAGCCGAATCTTCGTATTTGCATCACATCTGCAAACCGTTTCATGAACGAGATGCTTGATAGCATGCAAGTGAATAAGATCCATGAATTCAAGCGTAAGTACACTGATCAGACAGACGTTCTTATTATTGATGATATCCATGAATTGAAAAACAGATCCGGAACTCAAAACGCATTCTTTGACGTTTTCAACGAGCTCATGGCCCGTGAAAAGCAGCTGGTGTTCACTTCAGATAAGCCGCCAAAAGAAATTGAAGGTATCGAAGAGCGTATTCGCTCACGTCTTTCTTCAGCTCTTCCGGTTGAAGTCCAGCAGCCAGATCTCGAAACCAGGATTGCTATTCTTAAAAAGAAAGCGGTGGAAAAAGACATTTACCTTTCTCCGGACGTGGTTACTTTGATCGCCAAATGCGTAAAGAGTAACATTCGTGAACTCGAAGGATGTCTGGTTAAACTCGGTCTCGTGACGAGCCTTCTCAAAGTCGACATTGACCTGGAAGTCGCCAAGGAACACTTAAAGCTGAACGAAGAAATTGAAAATCAGAAGAACATTACTATTGATTCTATTTCCAAGACGGTTGCGGCTTATTACAAGATTCCAATTGGGGATCTGCGGGGCAAGGCAAAGACCAAAGAAGTGGCATTACCTCGCCAGGTTGCCATGTATCTCATCAACAAATTGATCAAACCTACACTCAAAGATAATGGCCTTTACTTCGGAGGCCGTGATCATTCCACAGTTCTCCACGCAATCAACACGATCAAAGAACGGATCAAAACAGAATCTATTCTTGCTCAGCACGTTCTCGACATCGAAAAGTCCCTGTAAAAAACCAAGTTTTCACATTTCAACAGAATCCAATGTTAATGGATTCCTTTCCACAAAACATTTATCCACATTGTGGAGAAAAGTGTGGATCGACCTGAATCAGAATCGCCATATTTATAAAGAAATATTTTTTTTACCGTTAGCATCATGGAAAGAAGTGTTGGTTTGTGTGGAAAACACAATCTAAACGTCACCTCAAGATGAAGATATACGAATGATGTTTTTCAATTTTGCTCATGAGACGTGGAGAACTTTAGGAAAGATTCAGGTTAACTCATAGAAATTATTTGAACGCGCCTCATCCATCCACACTGTCCCGACTAATAAGAATAAAGAATATAAATATCTATATATAAGAGGGAAATTGGGGACACTTTTAAGCAGACGCCTTTGCTTGAACATCTGAGGGAGAAAAGATAAAAACTTCAGACCCACTAAGGATTAAGAATGAAACTGACTATACCTTCACAGGTTCTGAGAGAAGCCATCAATAAAGTTTTGTCAGTTGTAGACAAAAAAAACTCTCGTCCAATTCTGACAAACTGCCTGCTCAAGACTTCTGGAACGAAATTAGAACTTATCGCAACTGACCTGGAAGTTTCTGCAAAGATCATTCTCCCTGCAAAAATCGAAAAAGAAGGCAGCTTCTGTATCAACAGCAAAAATATTGCTGAGATCCTCAGAGAGCTTCCCAATGATGACGTTCTCATGAGCGTTGAAAATTCAAATCTCCTCAATCTCACTTGTAAAAATATTAACTATTCGCTCTTAATCACCAACGCTGAAGAGTTTCCTCAATTGAGTTTCCAGAATCAAAATTCTGAATTCCGTTTGAAGACTAAGCAGATCTCTCACATCATCAACAAGACTTCGCATGCGATCTCAACCGATGAAACGAGATTGTACCTCAATGGTATTTACTTCCAGCTCACTGATTCAAAGCTCCGTGCAGTTGCTATCGATGGTCATCGTCTTGCTTTGTTAGATACTCATGAATTTATCGGCGAGAATAAATTTCTCGTAGACGGTGTCATCGTTCCACGTAAAGGCATCAGCGAGCTGAAAAAAATTGCTGACTCTTATCCGGAAGATGACGTCGCTATTTCGCTTGATGATTCATTCATGTTCGTGAACGCACGAAATGAGTACTTTCTTTCAATTCGTCTGATTGCCCGAGAATATCCTAAGTACCAGACTGTTATTCCGGCTAAGACTACGAATCGTTTCCATATCGATCGCAATGCAATTCTCAATGCAGTTAAACGAATCCGGATTCTCTCTAATGAGAAAACAAACGGAATTAAACTCAATATCCAGAAAAACGAATTAATCATCTCGACGAATCATCCAGCTCTTGGACAGGCGTCAGAAACTCTTCCTATTTCCTATGATGGCAAGCCGACTGAAATCGGATTCAACGCTAAATATCTCATGGAAAGCCTTTCGGTTCTCAATGAGACTGATGTGACGTTTGAATTTAATAACGAGCTCAGTCCTGT
>JBJMLZ010000088.1:0-8039 GCA_045805035.1 Bacteriovoracaceae bacterium | reverse complement strand
CAGGAGCACTTCTACATGGAGTCTCAGGCGGCGGTCGCTTATCCGCTCGAAGGCGGGCAAATTGAAGTTCATTCTTCATCCCAACATCCTTCCGAAACTCAGCGGGTAGTTGCGGAGGCCCTGGGACTTCCACTCCATCACGTTGTTTGTATCGTGAAGAGAATGGGCGGAGGATTCGGCGGGAAAGAATCGCAGGCGGCACCGATTGCAGCGTACGCGGCTCTTGTTGCTCACAAAACGAAACGTCCCGCGCGTCTCATTCTCACGAAAGACGATGACATGAAGATCACGGGTAAGCGCCACCCGTTTGAAGCCGATTACAAA
Source organism: Bacteriovoracaceae bacterium (assembly GCA_045805035.1). Lineage (GTDB taxonomy): Bacteria > Bdellovibrionota > Bacteriovoracia > Bacteriovoracales > Bacteriovoracaceae > Peredibacter. Next base: position 7,715 of record JBJMLZ010000088.1, on the reverse strand, counting down.
GTTTCATTTGATGATTCAGGAAAGATCACCGGTATCAGAGTTTATCTGATGTCGGATGGCGGAGCGTACTCCGATCTTTCTTCCTCCATTTTAGAGCGGGCGATGTTCCACTTTGATTCCGCTTACTATCTTGAGAACTGCGAGATTCATGGCGTCTGTTACAAAACCAATAATCATTCTAATACTGCGTTCCGCGGATTCGGTGGACCTCAGGGGGCCATGGCGATGGAATCGATCATCGAGGACATTGCGAGTTACCTGAAAAAAGATGCACTTACTATCCGACAGATCAATCTTTATCAGGGCACAGATCAGAAAACTCCTTACGGGCAGGTCTTCGAAGAGAATCAGCTGCCGAAAGTCATGAGTCGAATTCTCGATGCCGCAAACTACGAAGCACGCAGAAAAGAAATCGATGAGCACAATAAAAAACGCACGGGTACCATTCGCGGACTTTCATTGACTCCGACGAAATTCGGAATCGCTTTCACCGCGCGTTTCCTGAATCAGGGGAATGCCCTCGTGAATCTTCATCTCGATGGCACATTTCAGGTCTCAACTGGCGCTACTGAGATGGGCCAGGGAGTGAACACAAAGATCCAGCAGATCGTGGCGCACGTGATGGGTGTCGAGCCCAAGCTCGTTCAGGTCATGCCGACTTCAACGGAAAAAAACCACAACACGTCTCCGACTGCCGCTTCTTCCGGTGCTGATATCAATGGAGCTGCTGCCAAAGGCGCGGCCGAAATCATCAAAGGTCGTCTCACTGAGTTGGCGAAAAAAGTTTTCTCCGGCGAACCTGCCGATGCCATTAAAGAATACGAGATTATGAAAGGCGAACTCGATTCGGACATCGTCTTCGAAAACAGTCTTGTTCGCCAGAAGTCGACGAATAAAGAAATGACTCTGAAAGAGCTCATCAACAAGGCCTACTTCAACCGGATTTCTCTCGGCGCTTATTATTTTTACAAAACTCCGCAACTTGGTTTTGATAAGGCGACGGTGAAAGGCAAGGCCTTCAATTACTTCACGCAAGGAATGGCGATCTCTGAAGTTTCTATCGATGAATATACCGGTGAGATGAAAGTCGTTCGCACGGACATCATGATGGACCTCGGCCGCATGATCAATCCGGGTATTGATCGCGGACAAACCATTGGTGCTTTCATTCAGGGCATGGGCTGGGTCACGACCGAAAATCTTTACTACGATCAGAAACGCAATCTCATTTCGCATTCTCCGACCACTTACAAGATTCCGAACGTCCAGGATGTACCGAGAATTTTCAATGTCGATTTCATAGAGAATCCGGATAACAAAGTGAACGTCTACGGTTCAAAAGCAGTGGGCGAGCCACCTTTCCTTCTCGGCATCAGCGTGTGGGCGGCCGTAAAGAACGCACTCTCGTATCGGACCAAAGGAAAATTAGTCGCGATCAAGTCGCCGGCGACTCAGGAAGAAATCCTCATGGAGCTTGAGAGGAACCGCTGATGGAAAGAAATTTCTCAGAGTTTTGCGAAGCCTTTCTGCGCCTCACGGAATCCAATACACCCATGGTTGTCGTCACTCAGGTCTCCCAGCGCGGGAGTGCACCGAATGATATCAGCTCGCGGATTATCATCGGAAAAGATGGTTCAATTCTCTGGGGTACAATTGGCGGCGGGAAGATCGAAGCTCACTGTAAAAAACTCGCGGTGGAATTTCTAAGCACAAAAGAGCACGTGGAAAATCAAACGCACACGTGGAATCTCCAGAAAGACATCGGCATGACCTGCGGTGGGGAAGTCACGATGTTCTTTGAGATTCACAAGCCTCAGGATCGCTGGGAGATTGCGGTCTTCGGTGCCGGCCATATCGCACAGGAACTCGTGCGCTTACTTGTTCGCCTGGACTGTCATCTCACTGTCGCAGACCAGAGAGAAGAATGGATCGCAAAACTTCCTGAGCACAAGCGCATGAAAAAAATCTGTACGGATGATCTCGCCTCTGTGGTTGATACTCTTTCCCCGAATACTTTTATCGCCAGCATGACCATGGGTCATTCTTCCGATGTCCCGGTGCTTACGCGTGCTCTCACGAAATATCATTTTCCCTATGTGGGAGTGATCGGAAGTGAGGCGAAGAGAAATCGCATTGAAAAAGACCTTCTTGAAAAAGGCGTTTCTCCGGAGAGGATCAAAGAATTCTACTGCCCTATGGGTGAAGAGTTTGGAAGAAATGCTCCTGCCGAAATTGCACTCAGTGTGGCCGCGCAACTTTTAAAGAAGCGTGATCACCTTCTCGCTCTTAAGTAATCAGTTCCTTCACCACATCTTTATAAGTGTTATAGACATTGGCCTTCGGCAGATCGCCTCTCTCCTTCAAAAGCTTATGCACTCTTGGAAGGTTAAAATAAGGCACACTCGGATAGGCATGGTGTTCGATGTGATAGTTCACGTTATTTGGTGAGAAGAAAAAGGTTTCCATCGGATTGATCACAGTGCGGGAAATTTCTTTCTGATCTTTCCCCGGCCGATATCCCGCATGCTCAGTGATTCCGCGAATGCGCAAATACACCTGAAGAATAGTAATGAGAGGAAGCCACCAGAGGAATACATAAAACCATGGATGACCCGCAAAGTACGCCGTCGCAAAAAGGCCGCCGTTGATAAGGAGTCCTGCTCCATAAAGAAATGCATCACTCAAAAAGAAATTATCATTGCGGTCTTTGTGAGTTTCTTCAGTCGCTGCCTTCACTGTGCTTTTTTTGAAGCGAATGAAATGCGCCATGAACTTGAAGTACGAAATCCCAAAGAGATCGCGCAGAAGTTTTCTTCTGAGACTCTTTCCTTCGATCGGATAGCCGCCTGTGAGATTGAGATCCGGATCATCCGGTTCAAGCGGATGGCGGTGATGTTTGAGATGTGTCTTACGATAAAGTCTCAGTGAGAAGAACACCGGACTTCCCAGAAAAAACTGGGTCATGAAATCATTCACCTTCGGCTGGTGATAAAGCCGGGAGTGAGAGCCATCGTGAAGAAGCACTAAGAGCGCCATCTGCTGTCGGGCCATGAACGGCATGGAAAGCATCACGAGCCATGGATGCGGAAACGCAAGATTCAGACCGTAGATTCCAAGAAAGAGCGCCCAATCCAGAAAAATCTGGAACGTCGAGCGGGCTTCATTAATTTGACTGAGATCCTTCAGTTCCTGGTTCGTGAGCATAGGTCTTCCTTATTTATAAGAGTAACGGATTTCACCAAACTCTCAAGGGTCATGTGCCGTGACCATATTCAGCGAAGTTATCCCGTGATTCTGGACAAAATTTCCCGACAAATAACCATAAAGAATCCGGGTGTCATACCGTTAAGAATTCACAACTCGAGAAGGGAGCGAACATGACGAAAAAAGAATTTGGAAAATGGCTCACGAAGAAACGCGAATCTCTGAATGTCACTCAGGAACAACTTGGTCGCGCGATCGGTTACAGTGGCAAAGAGCTCGCCAAAGTTGAGGCCGGCATTACCGAGTTTCCAAAATCCAAGATGCAGGCGCTCCAGGTGCATCTGAAAGTGGAAAAGAAATTTGATCTTCACGTGAAGATGCTCTTTCACGGTGACAAGAAAAAATCTGCTTAAAGACCTTTGAAGCAGCTTTCTTACCGATGTCTTCTGCGGAAATCTGACTAAGGAGCAATTGGCTTCTGTCCGGGGCCACATCGGTTGAACTGACAAACAGGTTGGTAAAGCTGATGATACTCACAGGTTGATCCAAACTGGAGAAGATTATTCAGCTCATCATCGAGCTTATTGAATTCCAGGATGTCGCTTATTACGGCAGGCGAGCCAGAATAATAGATCGAGCTCACAAAACCTCCGCAGCCTTTGTCTCCCATGCCTTGAACTTTGCACTGACTATCCTCAGAACAATTTACCGTGAGATCACTCAGACGAATTTTTCCTCCAAGGGAAATGAGCCTGTTGATCTTTTCCTGTATGCCAATTGAATACTTTGAGGTCCAACTGAGATCGCCATCCATATTCAGGGATCCGGCCTCTAATTTTATCTTGGGAATGACGGCAGCAATTAGTCTTACTGGTTGCTCTTTATTTACTACGTCGGCAGGAGGAGAAATGCGGGGTGGAGCGACCACACACCAGAACATTGTTTCTTTTTTCTTTTCTCTTGCGGCGATCTGCTTATCTCTTGCACTTTGCTCCCAGTCCTTGAGCTTAGTGAGGAGATCACACGCTTTCTCCTTATGAAAGTCTTTGCAGTCGGATTCAATCTGAATCCGGCAAACGTATGAAGAGTTTTCCATTTTTCCGAGGGGAGTATCCCGGCAATATTCGATGACTTTCTGATGGGCCAAACTAAGTGTTGTATCTCTCTCTTTCTCTAAGGGCATGGCATTTGAAATGAAGAGAGGAAGAATGATGTTGCTGATATCGGCCCATTGCATGACCTAAGAATAACTACTCTCTTGATCATTACATACGTTCAATGAGTTACAAAAAAAAAGAGCCTCCAATCGGAGGCTCTTTTTCTAGTTACCAGTAAATTTCTTGAAGATGGTCGAGGAGTTCGTTCCCCCGAAACCGAAGGAATTATTGAGCGCGTACATGACTTCTCTTTTCTCCGGTTTGTTCGGAACATAGTTCAGGTCACACGCCGGATCCTGATTCTCGAGGTTGATCGTTGGCGGGAGCCAGCCGGTATCAAGCGCCATGATACAGAAGATCGACTCAAGTCCGCCGGCGGCACCGAGAAGGTGACCGGTCATGGATTTCGTTGAAGAGACTCTCAGGTCATAGGCGTGTTTGCCGAAAACTTTTTTGATCGCACCAGTTTCGGCCGCATCTCCGAGCGGAGTCGAAGTTCCGTGAGCATTAATGTAGCCCACGTCTTCCGCGCGAATGCCTGAAAGCTCGAGTGCTTGTTGCATACAAGTCATCGCACCAAGACCTTCCGGATGTGGAGCGGTGATATGGTGAGCATCATCTGAAGCGCCGAAGCCAACGACTTCCGCGAGAATCTTTGCTCCACGAGCTTTGGCCTTACCCCAGTTCTCAAGAACGAGGATGCCCGCGCCTTCGCCCATCACGAATCCATCACGATCAATATCGTACGGACGTGAAGCACGATGGGGTTCATCGTTTCTTTTCGAGAGTGCTTTCATGTTGGCAAAGCCCGCGATCGGAGATCCGCAGACAACTGCCTCAGTTCCACCGGTCACCATGGCGTCCTGACGGCCCAGCATGATTTCCGTGGCGGCAGCACCGATGGCGTGAGCAGAAGATGCGCACGCAGAGGCGATGGAAAAATTAATTCCCTTGAATCCGTAGTGGATCGCCATGAGGCCCGGCGCCATGTTCGGAATCACGGAAGGAATAAAGAAAGGAGACACGCGACGTGGCCCCTTGTCGTGCATTGCTATGATGTTCTGTTCGATGTGCGGAAATCCGCCGAGCCCGGTACCGAAGATGATCCCGATTTTTTCCGGGCGATAGCCGGCACTCTGAAGGCCCGCCATCGTGATCGCTTCATCACCTGCATGAAGTCCATACTGGTTAAAAAGATCAAAGCGCTCCTGGTCCTTCGGATCCATGAGTTTGTCGGAGAGCTTGAAGTTTTTCACTTCACCGGCGAAGTTCACCGCCCAGCCTTCGGTATTAATTTTTTCGATTTTTGAGACGCCGGATTTTCCTGCGAGGGCGTTTTCCCAAACTTCGCGGAGTGAGTTACCGAGGCCGCAAATGGCGCCGATCCCTGTTACTGCAACTCTGTTTAACTTAGTCATAACGTGTCCTAAAACTAAAAAGGCCCCCTTGCGGAGGCCCTTAAGGGGTGATTAGTGAGATTTTGACTTGAGATAAGTCACAACGTCGCCGATGGACTTAAGGTTCTCAGTTTCATCCTCTGGGATTTCTACGCCGAACTCATCTTCCATTTTCATCATGAGTTCAACCATGTCCAAAGAATCAAGGTTGAGATCGTCTACGAAGCTTGTGTTCATGCTGATGTTAGCAGCGTCCATTTTTGTAGCTTCAGAAACGAGCTTGATCACTTTGTCTTGTAATTCCATTTCAATATCCTCCGAGAATGAGAAATCATTAACTTAAACTGTAAAAAGTTTCAGTAAAAATATTAGATGTAGAGCCCGCCGTCAATTTTAATTACCTCTCCGGTGATATAACCTGACGCGCGGCTCAGTAAAAAGCACGTAAGATTCGCAACTTCCTCGGTCGTTCCAAACCGGCCCAGAGCGATCGCCTTGTTATATTCCTCTTTGGCTTTGTCCTGAAGTGCATCGGTCATATCGGTCTGTATGAATCCCGGGCAGATCACATTCGAGCGAAGGTTTCTCGAAGCAAGTTCTTTCGCCACTGATTTGGAGAAGCCAATGAGACCTGCTTTCGAAGCTGCATACGCCGCCTGAGAAGCATTTCCCATAAGACCTACGATAGAACTCATGTGAACAATCGAAACGTCCTGGGCCTTCAAAAAATTTCTTGCGAGTGCCTGAGTCACCATCATTGCACCCTTTAAGTTGGTGTCGATGATAGAAGAAATTTCATCAGGCTTAAGTCTGAGAAGAAGAGTGTCCTTGGAAATACCGGCGTTGTTCACGAGACCAGAAATAGGCGCGATGTTCTTGGTGAATTCATCGATCGCTTTTGTCATCGCTTCGTAGTCAGTGACATCGAACTTAAGACCAGTCGCTTTACCGCCGGCCTTTTCGAGTTCTTCCTTGAGCGCCATCGCTTTGGCTTCGTCGCCGCGATAGTTGAAAACAACATGCGCGCCTTGAGCAGCGAGAGCGAGTGCAATCGATTTACCAATTCCGCGGGCGGCACCGGTTACGAGAATGACTTTACCATTGAGGTCAGAAAATTTTGCGATCACAGGGCCTCCACTTCGGAGAAACCAGTCTCCGTATCAAGAGAGATTACTTTAATGTTTGGATTTATTTTTTTAATGAGGCCCGCGAGAACTTTTCCCGGGCCGCATTCGATGATGACGGTGTCATCTGAAAGTTTTTGGATGGATTGTGTCCAGAGAACGGATCCGCACACCTGCCTCAGGAGATTTTCTCTGATCGTTTGTGGATTGGTGTCTGTGGCGTATTCCTTTGCATCGACATTGGCGATGTAAGGGAAGCGAAGGGAATGGAATTTGATTCCTTCCAGTACGGGTTTCAGTTTCAGCTCGGCCGGTTTCATGAGCGAGCAGTGAAAAGGTGCGGAGACCTGAAGCTCGATCGCTTTCACGCGAGCCGCGGTATTTTGTTCCATCAGGCGAATCGCTCTTTCACACGCGAATTTGTCTCCGGAAATAACAATTTGAGCGGGCTCATTGAAGTTAGCAGGCTGAACTTTTTCTTCGGAAGTTGAAGCGGCTTCACAGGCAGTGCGCACTTGCGCTTCTTCCTGCTTCAGGATCGCGTACATCGTGCCTTTACCGGCAGGAACTGCTTCCTGCATGTACTTTCCGCGGAAGTGAACCGCACGAACGGCATCTTCAAAACTCATCACGCCGGAAGCGGCGAGAGCAGCGTATTCACCAACCGAATGGCCGAGAACTCTTTCGACAGTGATGTTTTTATTTTTGAGAAGGCCTTCGAGTTTATCAAAGAGCATGAGCGAGTGAGCGACGATCGCGGGCTGAGTGTTCTCGGTGAGCTTGAGATCATCGGCGGGACCTTCGAGCATCATTTTTTTGAGATCGTAACCGGT
>JBJMLZ010000087.1:0-3266 GCA_045805035.1 Bacteriovoracaceae bacterium | reverse complement strand
TGTAATACCCAGGGGCTTGAGTTCCTGCGTCCGCTGAAAACGTCACCAGCTCTCGAGAGGGTTCATGCACTCGTGAGAAAGCACGTTCAGAAAATCGTTCAGGATCGCACGTTCCATAAAGACATTGAAAACATCTGCCGCATCATCCAGGGTGATGAGCTCATTAAAGAAGTCGAGGCCGTCACCGGCCCGCTCGCGTAAGGAAAAATATGAACCAGATTCCTCTTCCTCCCACCGGCGATAAACTCACTTGTAAAGGTTGGCACCAGGAAGCAGCTCTTCGCTGCCTTCTGAATAATCTTCATCCTGATGTGGCGGAAGATCGGGACAATCTCATCGTTTACGGTGGGAATGGTCAGGCAGCAAGAAGTCACAAAGCACTGAATGATCTCATTAAAACACTTCAGAATCTTGAGAACGATGAAACCCTCATCGTGCAATCCGGAAAACCAGTAGCGGTTTTTCCCAGTAACCCACAGGGCCCGCGCGTTCTTATCGCCAATTCCAATCTCGTTCCAAAATGGGCAACCTGGGATCACTTCAATAAACTGAAAGACGAAGGACTCATGATGTACGGCCAGATGACTGCCGGCTCGTGGATCTACATCGGCTCACAAGGAATTGTTCAGGGAACGTATGAAACTTTCATGGCGGCGGCCCGCAAGCACTGGGGAGAAAATTCCACACTTAAGGGAAAACTTGTTCTCACTGCCGGCATTGGTGGCATGGGAGGCGCGCAACCTCTCGCGGTGAAAATGGCAGAAGGCGTTTGCCTTTGCTGTGATGTTGATCCCACAAGAATTGAAAAGCGTCTCAAGTCAAAGTACCTCGACGTGCTCGCGAAATCTTTTGATGAGGCCCTCACTCTCGCACTCAATGCAAAGAACGCAGGCGAAGCTCTCACTGTCGGCGTTGTCGGCAACGCAGTCGACTTCTTTGAATTCGTTCTCGACAAAGGCGTTCTTCCGGATCTCGTGACGGATCAAACTTCTGCTCATGATCCTCTCAATGGTTACGTTCCGGGAGGTATGACTCTCGCCGAAGCAAATGATTTGAGAAAATCTGACCCACAAAAATATGTCCAATACGCTTACGAGACGATGGGCCAGCACGTGCGCATCATGATTGCTTTCAAGAAAAAAGGTTCGCACGTATTTGATTACGGCAACAACCTTCGCGCGGGCGCAGAGAAGGTCGGCGTGAAAGACGCATTCTCTTTCCCGGGATTTGTTCCTGCTTACATTCGCCCACTTTTCTGTGAAGGCTCAGGTCCATTCCGCTGGGTTGCTCTCTCCGGTGATCCCAATGACATTAAAGTGACTGACGAAGCCTTGAAGGAACTTTTTCCGCAGAATAAATCGATGCTCAACTGGCTGGAGAAAGCGGGAAAGATGATTCAGTTCCAGGGTCTCCCAGCGCGCATCTGTTGGCTGAAATACGGTGATCGTGAAAAAGCGGCACTCCTTTTCAATAAACTCGTGCGCGAGAAAAAAGTAAAAGCGCCCATCGTGATCGGTCGTGATCACCTCGATTGCGGATCCGTGGCCTCACCAAACAGAGAAACCGAAGCGATGAAGGACGGCACGGACGCAGTTTCTGACTGGCCACTCCTGAATGCCATGATCAATATCAATAATGGTGCTTCGTGGATTTCCCTTCATCACGGCGGTGGTGTGGGTATCGGTTACTCTCAACACTCAGGTATGGTGATTGTGTGTGACGGATCTCCGGAAATGGATGTTCGCCTGTCGCGCGTTCTGAATTCTGATCCAGGTATGGGCATTGTTCGTCACGCGGATGCGGGTTACGACATAGCTCTCGACATCGCAAAGAAACCAACCACGAAGATTAAGTTCCCTTCGCTATGAAGAAAGTTTATCTCCACCTGAACGAGATTCTGACCCTCGAGGGCGCCGTTAAAAAAGACGGCAGGAAGCTCGTTCCTTCTGACTTATGCCTGATTCAAGATGGTGCAGTCGCAGTGGAGAATGACGAGATCGCATGGGTTGGCCCGACCGCGAGTCTTCCCACTCAATATCAGAGTTATGAACAATTCGTACTCACCGGCCACGTACTCACGCCCGAACTCGTTGATTCGCACACGCATATCGTTTTCGGTGGAGATCGTGCGCAGGAATACGCTGATCGCTTGAATGGTGTCTCTTACGAAGAAATCAGAAAACGGGGTGGGGGAATTCTTCTCACCATGAACAAGACGAACCAGGCCTCCATCGAAGCACTCTATGAAGGCGCGTGCCGCCGGATTGAGCGATTGTACTCCTATGGTATCGGCGCGATTGAAATCAAGTCCGGCTACGGATTGAATCTCGCCAGAGAAAAGGAAATTTCCCGGCTTATCCACAAAATAAAAAAACATTTCGAACCGCGGGTGCGGATTTTCAACACGTATCTTGCCGCTCACGATGTCCCCTCGGAATTCAAGTCTTCTTCTGAATACATGGATCAAGTTGTTCTTCCCCTACTGGAAGATCTCGCCAAAGACAAAATCATCGATGCGGTCGACATCTTCCACGAGAAAAATTATTTCTCCGACGAAGACGCGAAAAAACTCTTTGAGAAAGCGCGCACACTGGGCATACCGAGAAAAATTCACGCCGATGAATTGAATGATAATAATGGGGCTTCACTTGCGGTGGATTACGATGCTCTTTCCGCAGATCATCTCTTAAAAATTTCGGATAAAGGAATCAGAGACATTGCTGATTCAGACACGGTGGCCACACTCCTTCCCGGAACTGCCTTTTTCCTGGGAAAACCTCTCGCTCCCGCCCGTTCACTGCTGGATGCCGGAGCGAAAGTGGCTCTCGCTTCCGATTACAATCCTGGCTCCTGCCACTGCGATAATCTTCTTCTCATCGGATCTCTGGCAGCTCCGCAACTGAAACTCAATCAAGCAGAACTCTGGTGTGGAATGACTTTGAATGCGGCCCACGCCCTTGGATTCAAGGATCAAGGCGCGATTCTTCCGGGTATGAAGGCCCGCTTCGCTCTCTTTAAAACAGAAAGTCTTTCGCACATTACTTATCAGTGGGGAAGAAATCTCAGGGTTAGTTTGCCTTGATGGCCTCATCAATGAGCGCGATAAAATCCGGCGCCATGAAATCATGAATGCGTTTGTTCACGTAAATCACGTGACCTTTATGAAACACAATTGAGACGGGATAAGTGTTGATGAGAAAGCGATTAGAAATCGCGCTATCCGCATCGAGCACCTGCTCAAAATTAAGTCCGAATTTTTTCTCTAC
>JBJMLZ010000086.1:0-4765 GCA_045805035.1 Bacteriovoracaceae bacterium | reverse complement strand
GATGCCTCTGAGATCGAGGTCGACGTAAAAGATGGCGTGGTCACACTTTCCGGGACAGTGGAAGATCGTCAGTCCAAGCGTGCCGCCGAAGAATGTATCGAAAACCTCAGCGGTGTCGTTGACGTTCACAACCGCATTCGTCTTGCTGAGCGAGGAAATGTTTCTCATCTTCGTTCAGGCCAGGACGAAAACGATAAGAGTGCGTTGTCGTAAATGAAGAATCCCTACGAAGTCCTGGGGGTCGCCCAAACGGCGACCCTCCATGACATCAAACGCGCCTATAGAAAACTCGCAAAGAAGTATCATCCCGATGTGAATCCGGGAAATAAAGAAGCTGAACTTAAATTTAAAGAGATCAATCACGCTTTTGATCAGATTGGCACCGAAGAGGCCCGTGGGAAATACGATCGTGGCGAGACCGAAGAACAGCAGCGCCACCAGTACGATGAGTACATGAAAAACTCCCAGAACCAACGTTATTACCGCGACACTCAGGGGCCTCACAGTCGTTATTCGCAAAGCTTTGAAGATAATGTCGACATGGATGATATTCTCTCTCAACACTTTGGCGGTCAGCGAACACGTGGGCCACGAAAACCTCGCGAAGAACTTTATCAAATGGAAGTCGAACTAAGAGAAGCAGTCATGGGCGGAGAGAAAGTGATCACACTTCCTTCAGGAAAAACCTTGCAGGTCAAAATCCCGGCGGGCATTGAAGAAGGAAAGAAACTGAAGTTCAAAGGTATGGGCGTTGAGGGTGGAGATGTATTTGTTGAAATCAAGCTGAGACCAGATCCACGCTTTCATATTGAAGGCAAAGATCTTCATACAGATGTCGACATTACTTTCTTTGAGGCCGCTCTTGGAGGCGAAATCAATGTTCCCACGCTTGAGGGAAATGTGATGATGAAAGTGCCGTCTGGTGTTTCAACCGGCTCGAAGCTACGCCTGAAAGGGAAAGGTCTGGGCATGGGAGACAATCGTGGCAACCTTATCGTCACTTTGAAAGTGGTCATGCCAAAACCCGTTCAACCGGAACTCGCTCATGCTCTCAAGGATCTTTCCACTCGCTTTGGCTATGACCCGAGGAGCTCTTCATGAAACAACTCATCCGCCTGACTCTGGAAGAAACATCTCAACTCGTGGGTCAGGACCAGAATACAATCATTCATTATATTGAAGAGGAGTGGATCAACCCCTTCGATCCGATGGAGAAATTATTTGATGATGAAGATGTTCAGCGCATTCGATTGATCCATGATCTCCTGGACGTTTTAGGCGTGAATGAAGAAGCGGTTCCCGTCATCCTTCATCTCATCGATCAAATTCACTGTATTTCCCGAAGTCAAAGCGGCAATTGAAGAGTGAATGAGGAACCTACACTTTCCTTACTTTGAACAGTGAGGGAGCCTCCGTGATTTTCTGCAATCTCTCTACTGATAAAGAGACCGAGACCAAGTCCCCCGGATTTCGTTCCTTTCCCGCGTTCAAATTTATCGAAAATCCTTTGCAGATCGGCTTCAGAAATACCCGGACCTGTGTCAGTCACAATCAAACACGCCATTGTTCCGCGCTTTTCGGTGGTGATAAAAATATTCCCTTCACCGCCATATCGGAAAGCATTGTTAATCAGGTTCACAATCACCTGCTCAATCTTGAATGGATCCCAATGACCGTTGAGCGAAGCACTTTCCAGCTGGAGAACAACTCTTGCCGAGTGAGTTGAATAGTTTCTTTCCAAAACTCCCTTCACCAGATCGGTCAGATCAAAATGTTCTTTCTCAATGACAAACTTACCACTCTGAATGCGGGATACGTCCAGCATCTCATCTACCAGATGAACAATGCTATTAATCTGCCGGTAAGCATTCATGTGGTGCTTAAGAACTTCTTCCTGGGAAAACTTGGAATTAGTCAGCTTCATTTTTACGAGGTCCATCTGAAGCTTCATGGAAGTCAGTGGCGTTCTCAATTCATGCGAGGCCATGGAAATAAAACCGTCGCGAATCAGAAGCGCGTTCTGAACTTCGCCTTTCTTTTCAACCATCTCCTGCGCGAGTCCCACAATACCAGCGTCCACATTTTTTGATTCAAGATCGTTCTTCAGAACTTCAATGGAGCGAGCGATTTCCAGATTCTGATAAAATGACTTTCTTCTCATCTTGAATTTGAAGTGTGAGGCAGTCACGCCTATCACAGCGGTTGAGAAGAGAAAGAAAAGATTATTAATGAAAGCACTGAGATGTTCACTCAAGGAGCCGCTGACGGAAAGTACACCAATGATGTAAATTCCGATGATCATCGCCACAAGTTTCGTCATATCAACAGGACTTACAGTGAGAATCAAAACACTCGCGAGTACGACAAGATTCACACCAGCGTAGTATGGCGAGGATGGTCCATGAAGAACCATACACATCAATGTAATACTGAACGAAGCAACAAAGAGAAGAATATTTACAGTGAGAAAAGGTCTGCGATCACCAAAGCCTTTCCGGATGAGCAGCCACGCGCAGAGAAAAAAAAATGTCGTCGAAAAGCGGATCAGCGACAGGACACCGTACTTTTCACCCTGTAGGTAATCCAGAACTGTGAAGACAGGAAAAAGAATGACCGCAAGGCCCGCAAGTGTACGCGCCCCGAATCGGGTTTCTTCCTCGATGGATTGGAGATAGAGATCGTCTTTCACTTGGGAGATTATAACAGAGAGTGGGGATCAGAATCTATCCTGTTTGTTGCCACTCGGCATCAAGAGGTCGTACTCACTTCTTGATAACGGAAGTTGCACCCGAATCGTTATCGACGCGAACTTCAAACTGATCAATGGCGGTGGCAATGGCGGTTGATACTGAGGAGTCTGGCACGATGTCGTAAAAAGTCGCACCAGGATCACGTGAATCTGTCGTGGGATTGAGATCAGCGACGAATGGAGTGACAGCGACCTGAGTACATGCAGTTCCGTTTGTACACGTATTCACGTTATCGAGGGTGACAAGCCACTGTCCCTGGTTACAAGTGGCGGACTGGCCATTCGAATCTGTCGTGGTTTCAGTGCCATTGCACTTCTGTCCGGAGATTGCGAGGGAATCATTAATTCTGGTTGAGAAGTTCGAGACTGCCTGCTCGGATTGTCCGCCCCCTTTGCCTCCTCCACCATAACCGCCGCCACTACCACCACAGGCCGTAACGATGACAAAAATCGTCACTGGCACGAGATTCTTCCAGGACAGAGTCTTCATACAAGCTCCTTGATGAAGTCCGTCCAGAATGATGAGGGAAATGCTTCACGTCAGGCACATGAAGGTGCTCTTAATTTTTTTGCGCCTAGATACGAAACACCGGATAACGATTGAAGCGATCGTCCCAGGAAGGGTGCTTCTTGTAGAAGAAATTATTACGTTCCTCAGGGTTTCTGAAAAACTCTTTATTTTCGAGCTTCTCTTCAAACTCTTTTCTGATTTTCTCATCGTGAAGCATCTTAAGGCCCACCTGATGAGTCACGTAACTCTCCATGTATTCCTTCTGCTCGAAGTAACGATTAAAGAAACCCCACGAGACAAGTGAGTCACTGGGTTGTGGCTCAAGCAATTGAAGAACGAGCTTTGCTGCTTTCTGTTCGATCGGAACAAATAACGTACCAGGGAGAAGTTTTACTTTTTCTTCTTTCCATTCGCCGGTCACTTTCAAAGTCTGATGGCCTTCAAAAGGTTTGTTGGAAAATTCCGTCTTAGTCGCGCGGAAAACCTGAAAGCCGATTGGATCCTCACCTTTCCATTTTCTATATTTAATTGCGTGAGCATCGAGAATTGGCTGAACGATGGAAACTTCCGCGGGCCCGATGAAATAGCCTTTCGCCGGAACAACAACTTCAAGGCTTGGAACGAGTTCTTCATAGTAAGGAACGTTCCAGTTTTGTTTTTTTGAGATGTCGTAAACAATCACGTCAGCGCCGGAAACGTCTGATTTGATTTTTTTGTATTCGTAACCCGGGAAAGCAATCTCCTGAGATTTGTCGGTGTGCTTGTATTCGAGAGCATATTTTTTTCCGACGAGACTTTCCTTATCGAGTGCTTTTTCGATCTTCTGCCAGTTCTTCCCTTCTTGCTGAGCAATCTGCAAAGTCGAAAGCACGGTACTGTAATGAGTTTTCACTCTCGTGGCATAATCTTTCCAGGAATGCGTTTCGACCAACATCCCAATGCGATTGTTGTTGTACCAGTAACTCTGTGAGAATCGCGGCTGAGCGACGTAACGGGAGAATCCCGACATCGGATCATCTTCTTTCTCAAAACTTGGATAGAATGGAAGAGCGGAATGTCCGCGCGCTTTCATTTTTTCCAGGAGAGCGGTTTCGAAAGCAGATCCTGCTTTATGGAAGTCTGTCGTTCCGAATGAAGTGTTCGGTAAAATAATCAGTCCCACTTCCGGCTGGAATTCTGCTCCGTCAGTCACGTGAAGATCGAGACTGATGACTGGGTTCACTTGTCTCCAGAATTTGTTGATCATGCGCATTTCGGGAGAATCGGACTTCATGTAGTCGCGATTAAGATTGTAGTTCTGCGCAGTCACTCGCCAGCCCATTTCCTCGGGCCCCACTTGATTTGGGCGATTGTATTTTCCAAATCGCTCGTGACCGTCGAGGTTCATGATCGGAATGAAGACAAGGCAGATTCCTTTCAATGGATCTGGTTTAATTTTATTTTCGAGAGCGTCTTTTAAGAGCCAGAAAGTTGCGTCTTTGCCGTCGATTTCGCCCGCGTGAATT
>JBJMLZ010000085.1:0-10055 GCA_045805035.1 Bacteriovoracaceae bacterium | reverse complement strand
TGTCCGAAAAAAAATCCAATTTGGTTTTTATTCTCTGGGGATCGCCTTCGCAAAAAAAGTCTGCGCTCATTAATCCTGATCACCATCATTTGATCATTTCTCCGCACCCTTCTCCGCTGTCATCATATCGTGGATTTTTTGGCTCGTGCCCATTCTCAAAGACCAATGAGTATCTGAAAAAAAATAAAATCGAACCTGTGAACTGGAAGCTTGAGTGACCTATTGCGTCCGGTGAATAAGGCCACATTCACAGTGAATTTAAAAGCTGCCGGCATGACAGCTTCATCAACGTATACCTGTAAATAATTGAGTGGTGGGACCAACAGGACTTGAACCTGTAACCACCCGGTTATGAGCCGGGAGCTCTAACCAATTGAGCTATAGTCCCTGAGGAAGAAGACACTAATTTACTATCAATACTGTCTTTCTGCCAAGATTGATTCCACGAAATCATGGTCTAACCTCCTGAAAGAACTCGTGTCAAAACCGTAGGCATGTCTGTAATTTTTCCTGTTTTCGCTCCCGACGTCGGAGTTTTCAGTACGATGAGTGAGTAATCCCTCAGGAGTTTACTATGTTCACGAAGTATTTCATCCCGGCAGCACTATTGGTGCTTTCAACCGAATCATTTGCCACGAACTGGATCCGGTGTCCTGAAGCTTCGAAGATTGTTCCCGAAGGAAAGACGCTCGTCGATTATCAAAGTTTTTTCAGAGCGAATAATATTGTTCCGAAGACTGAACTGACTCTGAGTTATATCGAACAATTTAAAAATGAGTTTGAAAAATTTCCTGCGTCTCTTACTCGTGAACTGATGAAAGCAGGAAACAAGATTCACATCATGGAAGGCACTGGGGTCACTGCTGATCCAACCTGGCCTGCAACTGACGTCTATACTTTCGACGGAAGACCATGGTCGAAGATTCCAGGCGGCGGAGGCTCGACCGCGCATGGATACTCTATTACTCCTACCCGAATCGTCATCAATCATCTCTATGATAATCAGGGATCGGCAGACATGCTCCTCCATGAGCACGCCCACAGTCTCGACTCCATCTATGATTATCATGGCATTTCTCATTCGCGAGTGTGGAGTGAGCTTCTTTCGGTCGAAACTAATCATTGGGACTTCATGACAAAAATCTGCGGAAAATATTGCACCGATAATGTGGAAGAAGGTTTTGCTGAATACTTCGCGAACTATCACGGATGCGAGCAGACTCGTGTCCAGATGGAGAGAGAAGTTCCGCGTATCGCAGAATTCTTCCGTCGTTTTACGACAACCAGAAAACTCGACTACATCTGGGATGAATCCATTTATAATCAACCCGAAGAACCGGCGGCGCCGGCAGTTCGGCCAGAAAACAAACCAGAAGAGCGTCAGCAAAGAAGAAGTGGCGGGATCCTCAGAAGACTCCGTGATATCTTTCCGGGTGGCGGCGACGATTAGATGAAACTTTCTTTCGTAAAATATTCGGGGAACGGCAACGATTTCATTATCGTTGAAGAAAACCGTGATTTTGCGCTTTCATCCTCACAAATTCAGAAACTCTGCAGCCGCCACTTTGGTGTAGGCGCAGATGGCGTTCTTCTTCTCGGGAAGCCTGAGGGTGTAGACGCTTCGATGAGAATCTTCAATGCAGACGGCGGAGAAGCCGAAATGTGCGGGAACGGTCTCCGTTGTCTCGCCACTTATCTGGATCAGCAGACGAAAAATAAAAAAGAAAAGTATCTCATCCGTACGATGAACAATACTTATGAAGTGGGGAAGAGAAACGGCGCTTTTGCCATTCTGATGAACGACATCAAGGATGAGAATGCAGTTGATCTCTCGGAATTTCGTGACTACGAAAAAAAGTTTTACATAAACACCGGCGTTCCCCATCTCGTGTTTCTGGGGAAAGACGTTAAGAAAATCGACATCAAGAAAAGTGCACCCGCCTATCGCTTTCATGCGCGCTTCCCCCGCGGAACCAATGTGAGTTTCGTTGAACTCCTTCCCGGACAACAATGCGCTTACGTGCGCACCTATGAACGCGGGGTCGAGGATGAAACGCATTCCTGCGGAACCGGCCTCACTGCCAGCGGCTTAGCTCTTTCCCATTGGTTTGGCTGGAAAGGGGACATTCACCTTGAAACACTTGGCGGAAAACAAATCGTCAGTGTGGAGAAATCCGTTTATTACTCGGGTGAAGTGACCTTCTGCTTTGCCGGAGAAGTCGAGCTGTGAAAGAGCGTCTCGATAAAATCCTCACCGATAAAAAACTGGTCGCGAGTCGCTCTCAGGCAAAAAGCTTCATTGAAAAAGGTGACGTCACTGTCAACGGCACTGTCATAAAGAAGGCAGGCGAACTGATTGACCCTTTTGCCACGATTGAAATCCATAGCGAGCAATTCGTCGGAAGAGGAGCTTTTAAGCTGAAAAAAGCTCTCGAGGAATTTAACGTTAACGTCAAAGATAAAATTTTTCTCGACGTCGGTGCCAGCACCGGCGGATTTACCGAAGTGCTGCTGAACGAAGGTGCTCTGAAAGTTTACGCCATCGATGTGGGGCGCGATCAGCTCGCTGCAAAACTTCGTTCAGATGATCGGGTGATTAACATGGAAGGAACTAACATCAAAGATGTGAGTTCTCTCCCCGTAAAAGCAGATGGGGCGGTGATGGATCTTTCCTTTATTTCAATTACTAAAGTCTTACCGGCGGTGAAAGAGCTGCTGAAACCATCCGGGTTTCTCATCGCTCTCGTGAAGCCGCAATTTGAAGTGGGACCGCAACGCTTACCCAAAGATGGCGTTGTGAAAGACGAAACCCTTCGTCAGGAAATTTTAAAAGAGATCACGGAATTTGCTACCAATAGCGGCTGGACTCATAAGCACTCAATCGTTTCTCCGATCGAGGGAAAATCCGGCAACGTCGAATATCTTTCTTATTTTATCCGCGACTAGAGATTAAAGTCGTATCTCATGTTGAGTGAGTTGATGACATTGGTCTCAGGAAGTCCAGACAGGGTCTTCCAGACTTTGTCCTTCTGGAGGATGAGATTATAATCGAAGAAGAAACTTTTCGAGATCGTGAAGATGAGCTTGAAGTCGTTCATGAGATTCAGGTTACCACCATCAAGCTTCCACGTCGCAAGATCCTGGAATGGTCTCACCCAGAGAAGGTTTTCCACCGCCACCGTTTCATTGAAGCGCGAACGCAGGCCAAGACGGAAGCCGTGACGAAGGCCTGAAGTCTTATCGAGCGTTTTCGTGCCGTCTGCTTTGATGACGTCAGTTTTTCTTACGTCGTAAAGGGGAACGTAAGAGAGATCGACGTACTCCCAGCTCTTCGATTCAAGAATGTGCCAGGTGAATCCAAGTGCACCAAACTGCCAGTGGGAATTCGGTGTTCCGAGAGCACTGAAGTGTTGTGAGCTGTAATTAACAATCGACAAAGAAGATAGCCACGGCTTCAGGTGATAAACCGAAAACTGCGCATTTCCGAAGGTGCTTCTGGTGGAAACGCTTTCTTTGGTCACTGTATCTTTGAGTTTTGTCTGCTGCTGCTCAAACTGTGTTTGAAAGCGATAGCGAACGCCGTAGTTTCCTCCGCGGAAACCGTAGCGAAGACTTTCCCCATCATTGATAGACTGTCTGGTAAACGGAGAGGCATAAACTGAGAAACGATAATCAGAAAGATCCTGCTTCAATTGATCCTGCAGAATCGCACGCTCGACAAAAAGTTTTTCGTCACGCGGGCCGGTCGCTTCCAGAAGATCGCGCTCGGTGAGACGCTGGGGAAGATCGCGCTTCACTTCGAAAGGATTCTCTCCCGGATCATCCGGTTTCTTTTCTTCCGGGAAAGTGATTTCTTCGTCGCGGATTTTTTCTGTCTGATAAGGAATCTCACGATCGGCGAGACCTGAGATGGTGTAGCTCAGGTCTTTCGAGAACGCGGCTCCATTGGGAATGCGGTAAAGTTTCCAGTAGGAAGTCGTCGCCTTGGACTGAAGACAAAGACCGCGTGAACTGTAACCAATGTCTTCGGTGGAAAACATCACGTGGTCGTTACGCATGAGTCCGTCTTCGATTCCGCGATCAACCATCACAATATTTTTAGGGAGAACTTTGAGGATCTTAACGTCCTTCAGTTCCTCAAACGAGGAAAGTGCGAATGCCACTTGAAGAAAAAATAAAACCGAAATGATCCACATACTTTAAGTGTAGAGCATTTCGGTTTTTTTAAAAGAAATTAGTAATTTAAGACGGAAACGACGGGCAGCCCCTCTTCTTTAAACTTATTTAAAAAAGTCAGGTTAATGAGGAGACTCATGTTCACGACGTGAAGGGAGTTCTTTTCACACAATTTCAGGGCCGCTTTCAGCGTTCCGCCAGTGGCGAGGACGTCGTCTACCAGGACCACTTTTCCTGGTTTGTTGTTCAGGATCATTTCCAGGCAATCGGTGCCGTACTCAAGCGTGTAGGATTCGGCTATCACCGGTGGAGGAAGTTTTCCTTTCTTTCTCATCGGGATGAAGCCTTTACCATTCAACTGGGCCATCGCTGCTCCGAGTATGAATCCCCGGGATTCAATTCCGACGACGTAATCAACTTTTTTCCAGTCGATTCCCTGTGACATGGCACTGATGACTTCATGGAAACGCTCTGTCAGAAGCGGTGTGATGTCTTTGAAAACCACTCCGGGTTTTGGGAAATCCGGAACATTTCGGATGTGCGTTTCAAATGGGTGCATGAGGTCGCTCCAGTCTTAGGTTTAAATCAATATACTGTAAGAAATTATTAAATTCAAAACTCATCTGCATTTCTTATATTGCGTTCGCTGGATCCGCATCTCCGGCGCCTTTTATCCTTTTCCGACATTCACATACTGAGGTTTTTTTTATGGACGAAAAACCTGTCATCATCATCGGTGGCGGCCTGTGGGGAACTCTTCTCGCTTTACGGATTCGCGAGTGCCTTCCGCACATACCTTTAAAAGTTTATGCAAGCGGGAACCAGCTGGGAGAAAAACTCGCAGTTTCGTTTCACGAATCGGATGTGAGTCCGGAATCGATGAAATGGCTCTCACCGTTTATCTCCAAAAAATGGGAGGAGTTTCAGGTAAGCTTTCCCCGTTATTCCCGTACAAATTCTCATCGCCTCTGCACGATGGAACCCGCACACTTTCACGCGGTCGCCAGAGAAAAGCTCGGGGCGAACACCGTTTTCCTGAATCAGGATATCACTCCCGAAGAAGCGGTTCGCGAAGCCTCGTTTGTCATTGATACTGTCTCTAGGGGATATTTCAAGGCGATTGGTTACCAGAAAACTCACGGTCTGGTGGTGAAGCTTCTTCATCCGCATCGATTGACTTCACCTCTCACGATGGATGCGACCGTGCCTCAGAGTTTTGGTTTCCGTTATCTTCAGGCCCTTCCTTTGAGCGATGAAACTCTGCTGATTAAAGATGTCCGCTTCTCCTCAGATCCTCAGCTTTATCACGAGGACTTTGAAATGGAGACTTTGCGGGAACTCCACCAGAGAAGATGGATTATTGGTGACATCCTTGAGCGCGAAACAGAGTTCCGAAAAATCCCCCGCGAGAAAGAAGAAAATTTGTGCGAGGGCAGAGTGATCCGGCTCGACGGTTTTGTTCATGATGTAACCGGAGACGCGCTTCCGGATGCAGTGAGACTCATCGATCGCATGGTGAAGACAAGTTTCCGTCTTGGAGAACTCAAGTCAGTCATGAAGCAATATCTGGAAGAGCGCCGCTCGCAGAGAAAAATTTTGCGTCTCATGAACCGCATGCTCTACCAGGCAAAGACGCCGTGTAAGGAACGCTATCAGTTTTTTGAATCACTCCACTCGATGCCACCTTCGGTGAGAGAGAAATTTTATAAAGGCGATCTGGAGATCGTGGATGTCCTTCGTACATTGATGAACGTGCGATTTATTCCTCGTCGAAAGATGCCATTTCTCACTCTCAATAAGAATACCGAAAGTGTGGCGATAGTTTAGACAGGAGTAACCCTGTGTCCGGTTTTGGGCGGCTAAACGCCCGAATTCCGGACACTGATATGGCCCCTGACTTGCTCCCTCTTATAGTATGAAATTGCTTATTCTCACGCTGTTCACGCTCACCCTGACTGTTCCCGCGTTCGCTGCTCATAAGCAGAAATTTGACGTCATCGGAACTTCCCCTAAAGGACAATTTGTCGCGATCGAAGAATATGGGTACCACCCGGGCACACACATGTATTTTGTTACGATCAAAATCATGAATGTGTGGAAGAAAGAATACGTAGGAAGCGGAGTGCAGATCGAGCTTCCCGCAAGTCGCCCGTATGTTCTTCAGAAGGCACGCAACGAGGCCAAAGAACTCGCGCTGAACTCACTCAAGAAATATCAGATCACGCCTTAAAAAATTCCGGAACAATATCTTTCGCGTTTCCGAGGATCTCATGATCCACGTAAGGACTTTGCGGAATTCCTTCCTTGTTCAGAACCACAGTTGTGGCGCCGATAGATTTTGCGAACTGAAGAAAGCCTGCGGCAGGATACACTTGTCCGCTGGTGCCGATACTGACAAAGAGATCGCACACAGAAAGTTTTTTTTCGATTTCTTCCATGTGGAGAGGAATTTCTCCGAACCATACAATGTGTGGACGAAGCAAACGCTGGCAACAAGGAGACAAGGGAAGTTCATCTTGAAAAGAAATCCGGTGACGATGAAGGTAGTTAGCTGATTCCCTTTCCGTTTTTGAGCAAATCGCGGTCACTTGCGGATTCGCCTTTTCGGAAAGATCAAAATAGGCGTAATCATCATAGTAGACTATTTCACAACGAGAGCAGCGGGACTGATTGAGCGACCCGTGCATGGGATAGAAGGGAAGAACACTTTTTTCGTCCGCACGGTCGTGAAGGCCATCCACATTCTGTGAAATGAGAGTGATTTTTCCCGGGCACTTTTCCGCGAAGGTCGCCAGGGCCCGGTGGGCAGCATTGGGAAGGGCACTTGCTGCGTTGATTCTCCTCAAAGAATAAAATCTCCAGACAAGTTTTGGGTCGCGGATGAAGGCTTCGGGGGTGGCAACGTCTTCAATTCTATGTTGTTCCCAAAGACCGTTAGCATCCCGAAAAGTCGAAATTCCCGAGTCGGCCGAGATTCCAGCTCCGGTCAGAACGACGATCTTTTTAAATTTTTCCGGTTTCACTTCCATGCTCCATCGATTCTAACCTTTTGATAGGCAAAATTCACCTCCTCATACTGACTTTCCCCATACGGTAAGATAGTTAACGATGCCGGGAAATCATTCCCGACACTCAGGAATAAAAATATGTGCGGTCTTCTCGCGTATGCCGGAGATGTTGAGTCACTCCCGGACTTCAACTCTACTTTCAAGAAACTCGTTCATCGTGGACCTGATGACACTGAGGTCATGAAAGATAATGGCGCTTCGATGTGTTTTCATCGTCTCGCGATCATGGACCCGACACAGAAAGGCCATCAGCCATTCGTAGATAAAGAGAACGGCAACATCGTCATGTGTAATGGCGAGATCTACAATCACCTGAGCCTGCGTCATGATTACGAAAAGACTTATCCGTTTGTGTCTCACTCGGATTGTGAAGTTCTTGTTCCGATGTACAAAGATCTTGGCATTGAGAAAATGTGTTACAACCTCGACGCTGAATTTGCAGTCGTGATCTGGGACGCTAAAAAGAAAAAGCTTCTTGCAGGTCGCGATCCGATCGGCATTCGCCCGCTCTTTTACGGATACTCATCAGAAGGCAAGATCATGTTTGCCTCGGAGATGAAAGTTCTCACTCCATTCTGCGAGAAAGTTGAGCCGTTCCCACCAGGGCACTATTATGATGGCGAACACATTAAGCAGTATCGCGACCTCACTTCGGTCGCTCACTATGCGCCGAAGGACATGGATAAGCACCTGAAGGAAATTCGTGAAAAACTTATCGAAGGCGTTCGCAAACGTCTCGTCGCTGACGTTCCGGTAGGATTTCTTCTCTCCGGTGGTCTTGATTCCTCTCTCGTGGTGGGTATCGCTCACCAGATTCTGAAAAAGAAAATCTCTACCTTCTCCGTGGGTCTTGATCACAATCCAATTGATATTGGTTTCGCGAAAATCGTCGCGGATGCTTTGAAGACTGATCATCACGAAGTTTACTTCAACAAAAAAGACACGCTCGGCGTTCTCGATAAGCTCATCTGGCACCTTGAGACCTGGGATATTACAACTATCCGCGCTTCGATCGGGATGTATCTTGTTTGTAAGTACATTCACGAAAACACTAAGATCAAAGTTGTTCTCACCGGCGAGATTTCTGACGAAATCTTCGGTTATAAGTACACTGACTTCGCACCGACTGCGGAGGCCTTCCAGAAAGAGGCCAAAAAACGCGTGGACGAACTTTACATGTATGACGTTCTTCGCGCCGATCGTTGTATCGCGGCTCACGCTCTCGAGGCGCGCGTTCCCTTCGGTGACCTGGACTTTGTCCGCACTGTGATGGAAATGAATCCTGAGCTGAAAATGAACACCACCGGTGTTGGTAAATACGTTCTTCGCAAGGCCTTCGACGGCACCAATCTCATCCCGGATGAAATCCTCTGGCGCGATAAGGCCGCCTTCTCAGACGCGGTCGGACACTCGATGGTGGATTACCTGAAAGAATTTGCGGAAGAAAAATACACAGACGAGGAGTTCACGAAACTCTCTGCTAAATACACTCACGGCACACCGTTCACGAAAGAGTCACTTCTTTATCGTGAGATCTTCGAGAAGCACTTTGCCGGCCAGTCCCACGCGATCAAAGACTTCTGGATGCCGAACAAAGAGTGGCCGGGCTGTAACGTGAAAGATCCGTCTGCGCGCGTTCTTTCCAACTACGGTAAAGCGGGCAGTACTGTCACCGAAAAATAATTCAGTAAGCGGCAGTGATTGACTGAAGGTTGATGCGCTTGAGTTCTCTCTCAACTTCGCAGGCCTTCTTCCATTTGTATTCGCATTGGCGTGAAGTGAAGGTCCGGATTTTGTCAAAGGCTTGATAGACAAGATCCAGTCGCTCTGACTTCTCGTAGCCCGGGAAAAAACCCTGCTCGGCCAGTGCCTGCCGATAGTCATTCGCCTCAAAGCTGTAATCTAGGACGTTCAATTCATTATCCAGTGCGAGTGAGAAGAAAGTGTCATCACCCAGAAGAAGCCGGATTTGTTTCTGACTTTCGGGATCGAAGTAAAATGAAAGAGGCTCCACGTAACCATCTACCACCCATTCCATGAGGACAAGCTCCTCATTTACGTAAGACTGGTCAACGTAAATTTCCGATTCAGGGCCGGTGGGTATGATCGTCCGGCAGCCGAATTCAAAGCTCTCTGATAAGCGGGTGGAGACAAGAAAAGGACATTCTTCTTTTTTTAAATGCAGATGTACTGGTGAAAAGATCTCAGTGAGAAACACCTGGTTCCGGGCGAATTTCCCACGCGGAAGTTCATTCACTTTTTGTGAAGAACAGGAAACCAGAACCAGAAGAAGCCCGAGAATACATTTCATTTTTTCGTGAATGTCTCAAAGGTCATCACTGGAGAATCATAACCCTCAAAGTAATGATGCCCGCCAAGGATCCCCAGCGTGTTTTCCGAAAGTGGGAACACTTGCGAAAAGCCCTTCGTCTCTTTCAGGAATCGTCCCGTGTGTCGCCACTTTCCGGTCTCGATATTGATGGCATAGATGTGAGCGACGTATTCATAAATCTCTTCGGAGATCTTATACATTCCGCCGAAGACAAACATCTCGTCTCCAATCACCTGGGCGGCCGGAGCAAACGTTGCAAATGGAAGCTCAGGTAGCTCTTTCACATCTCCGGTCAGCGGATCGATGCTCGTGACTTTCTGGATGAGATTGAAATGATCCGCGCCCGCGCCGATTCCTCCCACGAGAAGAATTTTTCCCTTGTACTCAAACCCAGTGAGAGCGCGACGAACCGGATTTGGCATCTGGTAAGGGGCAATGGAGATCTTTTCCGTCTGAAGATCGAAGATCTCGATCGTTTC
>JBJMLZ010000084.1:0-17747 GCA_045805035.1 Bacteriovoracaceae bacterium | reverse complement strand
CCGGCTTCTTCTTCGAGGATCCGTCGTCCGTCAGTGAGCGACAGGTTTATAAATCTTATTCAGACCTGAGAGTGGAAACTTACCATCGCGGAACTGCGGATCTTTTTTCTTGGTCCAGAGCATGTCCGGACGGGTTTCCGTCAGCCACGTACCGCCGATGACTTTCCCATTCACATCCAGCTCAACGATGTATTCGTAGATCTTGAAGCGTGTCTTCTCATGAATCGTATTCGACACCGGTTCTTTGGAAACGAACGCGACTTCGCCTTCTGCTTCAAGTTCAGGCGTGAAGTAATCAAGCTCTTCCCCGTAAACCATCTTCGTCTTCATGTGAAGTTTTGATTTCACGCCCGACTTCGCTTCTTTATCCGTCACGGCAACGTTGCCCACGACTTCAGAAGAGTACTCTTTCACCGGCTGGTTCCAGACGTCATTGAAACGGTCCACGTCAGCAACGAAGCCCTGAGAGTTGATGCCGATCATGTTCGAGATCACCACATGGAAGGCACCTGCGTTTACGTCAGAACACTTCGGCTTACTCGCGTCTTCTGGTGACGGAGGAGAAATCGGGCCGTCTTCTTCAGACTCCTCTCCTTTCACTTTTCCTTTCACGTCACAGCGGTCACCGATTCTCACGAAGAACCCTTTCGAGTTGTAAGCGTCGTGCATGGAAAGAAGTCCCTTCACGTCCGAAGAACCGAACGGAACTTTCACTCCGTCTTTGTTTGTCACGATAACGGGTGCGGGCTCAGAATAGTTCGAAGCGGCCTGGCTCCAGCCGTGGCAAATGCCTTCCCACCAGAGATCGGTCGGCTTATTCACCGAGAGAACTTTTTTCGTGAGTGTGTAGTTGTAGTCGCCCATCGCGATGTCATAGAGCTCGGCAGGAGAAAGCTCAGAGAGTTGAACTTCAGTGGCGCTCATGACTTCCGCACGGGTGAGAAGCTTATACTTAAAGGGCAGCGGGTTCTTGCTGTTCCAGCGGTAAGCGATCCCGCCGACATTCGAAGGCCAGTAAGTCTCTGACCAGGCCAGCGTCGAATCCCTGAGCTTGCCTTCCAGTGGAAGTGAAGCAAAGTCGGTCGTGACCGGAGCATTCATGACCGGATTGAAAAGTTTTGGGTCGTTGTTCTTTTCAAAGGGAGAAGCAAACGAGGCCGACGTCAAAGACAAGAGAGCGAGGGCCGCAAGACTTTTCATTTCCGATCCTTTACTTAAAATGAATGCCGAAGTTGTACCGATTCGGAAATGTAACCACAAGAAATGTGGTAAAGTTTATAGATATCCTTAAGAAAGAAGTGCTCATGATCACGGTCCAGACCTTAGAAAACATGAATGTACACACGATCTATAAAGTGTTTGAGGACGCTTTCACCGGTTACTTTGTCACGTTTGAAAAAAAGCCAGAGCTTCACATTGAACGCTGGCTTTCTGCGGGAGTCGATTTTTCGCTTTCTTATGGAGTGAAGGTAGACGGGAAATTAGTGGCCTTTCTTCTTCATGCTCCCTGTGAGGATGTGGTGATGAATCTTGCGACCGGAGTGATGAGAGAGTTTCAGGGAAAGGGTTTCACGTCGCTCATGTATGAGGAGATCTTTCGCGCCCTTCCTGCAAATGGATTTCAAAGAGCGCGCCTTGAAGTCATCACTGAAAACACCAAAGCGATCCGCGCCTATGAAAAATCAGGCTTCCAAAAAACCAGAAAGCTTCTGTGCTGGAAAGGAAAGCTTGAAGGACTGACAGGTAATTGTGATGACTATGAAATAAAGAAAGTGCTCCTCACGGAGGAGCATGAGTCACTCACCCCTTTTCCCTACGCGTTTGAACAGAGTGCGCCGGTAGTCCTTCGGCGGTCGGGAATGCTGGAACTCCATGAGCTCCGGGAAAATAAAAAGCTTCTCGCGTACGCAGTCTTTAACCCGTGGCAGATGAACCTGGTTCAGCTGGGCGGAGTTTCTTCAGAAAAAATCTCGAATCTCCTTCATCACATGAAGCTTGAAGGTGAAAACGTGGGGATGGTGAATGTCGACGAAAGAAACAATACGGTGAACGGAGTTTTCCGTTCCAGAGGAATGACGAATTATATTTCTCAGTATGAAATGGAAACTGCGCTCTCGCGTCCACCTTTATAGATCGCCTCAATGTCATTGCCGTCCGGATCCATCACATGGGCGGTGTAAATTCCCTTCCCGCTTTTTTGTCCCGGAGTCTCCAGACACTTTCCTCCAAAGCGAAGTGCGGTCTCGTGAAAAAGTTTTACCAGTGCAGGGTTTTCGGCGTGGAAGGCCAGATGAGCTGATTTTGTGGGTTGTGGGTTCTGACGAATCTCCAGCTCATTTATATAGAAGTGATCCTGTGACTCTCCGGTGATGGTGTGACCGAGAATCTCGACGACTGCCCGATAAAATTTCTTGCTCTCATCGATGTCTTTTACGTGGAGGACGACGTGATCAAAGAGTCTTTTCTTCCGTAGCATGTGTTTAAACCTGAAAAAGTTTTAAAATAATTTTTAAAAATATCTCAGACGGAATTATCACACTGATAAAAAAAGAAAAGAAATTTAGTCTTAACTAAAACTTATTTTTTCCGGCACGTTCCGCGATAGCGTTCGTAATTTTCTTTGCACTCCCATCCCTTTCCATCGGCAGAGAGAACAGCGTGAGTGGGAACCTTAATGCGATCGCAATGGAACCTTCTTTGAACAAAACCTTCCTTACAAACCCAGCCTGGATTCTGCTGAGACGGAAGCGCGTGAGTGGGAATTTTCACGCATTCGCCTTCGTAAAGATTTGCACCTGGAGGACAAACCTTCGCGATAACTTGAGGAATGAGATTCGGGTAATCGGTGATAATTCCATCCACTCCTATCGCCTGGAGCTTCTTCATGTCGTCGGCGTTGTTCACTGTCCACGGCACGATACGGACGTTCTCAGCGTGAAACAAAGGTACGTCTTCATAAGAGAGTTTCTGGTAATCAGGAGAAAAAATTTGCGGAAGAAAGCCTAACTGTTTTTTTACCTCATCCGGATTTTGTTTATCTTCGGTCAACCACGACAGTGTAATTTTCGGATACTTTTCATGAAGGTATTTTAAAACCCTTGCATCGAAACTTTGGAGGATGAACCGATCCTCAGGCAAAAAATCTTTAATCGCCGCAACGGCAAGATCAGTGAACTCGGGAACCTTCGGCTGGAAATTTCCTTTCTCCTGATCCAGATCAGATTTAATTTCGATATTGTATTGAATCGTGCGTTTTTCGTGATTGAGCTGTTCCTCAATCTCCATGAGAAGCGCCGAAAGAAGTGGTTTCCCCACGGACATTTTCTTCTGATCCGGAAAGCGTGCATATGGAAGTGAACCGCAATCGTACTTCAGGATCTCGCTGTAGTTCATCTTGTAGAGATTGATTTCTTTTTCCTTATACGTTTTCCCTTCCGGGTGCTTACAGATCACCGGATTCATCCACGGCTCGTGGCTCACGACGACTTTCTTGTCTTTCGAGATCACCACATCAAGTTCGAGAGTCGTAATCGGCCAGCGAAGTCCCTCGCGCATGGATTCGATCGTGTTTTCCGGCATGAGACCGCGTGAGCCGCGATGGCCTTCCCAATCAAAGCTGCCAGCGAAGGCAGATGTCGCAAGAAAGAGGAGAAAGTAGTTCATGCGATGATCCTTATGAGAAGAGCGATGATGGCAGGCAGGGCCTGAAGAAAAAAGATTTTCGGAGAAACCGTCACGGCACCGAAGACGCCAACGACCGCAACAAAGACCAGGAAAACTGCGGCGAGGTCATAGTCACCGGTAGCGTAAGCGTAGAAAAGACCAGCGGCGAGCATTCCATTGTAAAGACCCTGGTTCATGGCAAGGACTCTTGTCGCCTCTGCCTGTGCTTCCGTCATCCGGAAAATTTTCATGCCAGTGGGCGTGGCCCAAAGAAAAGTTTCAAGCACCATGAAACCGATGTGAAGAACTGCAGTGAGAAGAGTCAGGACACCATAGAAGAACGCCATAGAAAAACCTCTCTATGACTAGTGTACTCGAAACTTAGAACTCCTCAAATAGGTCCAGATTCAAGGCGACGAGGACTGAGGAATGAGACGTACATTAAAGTACGTCGCAATGACGAATGACGAAGACAACGAAGAAGATGGGCCTATTTCAGGAGTTCGATTTACTCGAGACCAAGGAACTGGTCGTATGTGCACTCTTCATCCCTGACGCCCCGGGCCTGAATCTCAATCACGCGGCTGGCGACCGTCTGAATGAACTCGTGATCGTGCGAGGTAAAGAGAAGTGTCCCTTTGAAATCAATGAGACCTTCGTTCACGGCAGTAATCGTCTCAAGGTCGAGGTGGTTGGTAGGATTATCCATCACGAGAACGTTGGAGCCTGAGAGCATCATCTTCGAGAGCATGCATCTCACTTTCTCTCCACCCGAGAGAACGTTGCAGGCCTTCTTCGCTTCTTCGCCGGAGAAAAGCATGCGGCCAAGGAAGCCGCGAAGGAAAGTTTCCGTCTGGTCTTTTGAATACTGTCGGAGCCAGTTAATGAGATCGAGCTTTGAGTCCTTGAAGAAGCTTGAGTTATCGTTCGGAAGATATGCGCGCGTAGTAGTCACACCCCAGTTTACTTTTCCTGAGTCAGGTTGAAGTTCGCCCATGAGAATCTGAAAGAGCGCAGTCGTCTTCACCTCGGAGTCCGCGAGGAAAACCACTTTCTGGTTTTTCTTGATGGTGAAAGATACATTGTTCAGGATCTTTTCCCCTTCCAGCGTGTAAGTGAGTCCATCGACGGTGAGAAGCTGGTCACCCGCCTCGCGATCCGGTTTGAATCCGACGTAAGGATATTTTCGGGAAGAGGGCTGGATGTCTTCAAGGGTGAGCTTGTCGAGCATCTTCTTCCTCGAGGTCGCCTGCGAAGACTTGGAAGCGTTGGCGGAGAAGCGCTGAATGAACTCTTTCAGTTCCTTCATCTTATCTTCCACTTTCTTGTTCTGGTCAGAGAGCATTCGCTGCGCGAGCTGGCTCGATTTGTACCAGAAGTCGTAGTTACCGACGTAGAGCTTGATCTTTCTGAAGTCGATATCACAGATGTGCGTGCACACTTTGTTCAAAAAATGTCGATCGTGCGAGACGACGAGAACTGTTGTGTCCTGCTGATCCATGATGAAATTTTCGAGCCACTGGATCGCCTTGATATCAAGGTCGTTCGTCGGTTCATCAAGAAGTAGGATTTCCGGTTTCCCGAAGAGCGCCTGCGCGAGAAGGACTTTTACCTTCTCACCACCCGTGAGCTCTTTCATTTTTTTCTGATGAAGGTCCTCTTTGATTCCGAGGCCCGCAAGAAGTGAAGCGGCCATGGATTCGGCTTCCCAGCCGTTGAGTTCACCGAAGCGGCCTTCGAGCTCCGCTGCACGTTCGCCGTCTTTGTCAGTGAAATCTTCTTTTGCGTAGAGAGCGTCTTTCTCTTTCATGATCGCGATGAGCTCGGAGTGTCCGAGGATCACAGTGTTGATCACGGTCTCTTCGTCGTAAGCAAAGTGGTTCTGCTTTAAGACTGCCATCCGCTCGCCCGGAGAAATTTCCACTGAACCGGAGTTCGGCGTGATCTCGCCGGAGAGAATTTTCAGGAAGGTGGATTTGCCCGCGCCGTTAGCGCCGATGATGCCGTAGCAATTGCCTGGCGTGAATTTGAGGTTCACGTCTTCAAAGAGTGTGCGGCCGCCGAACTGGAGGCGGATATTGTGAACTGCGAGCATGGTATTGCCTTAGAAAATTTTTGGAATTTTTAGCACGTTGGGAGCGAAATGACTAGAGAGAGACACCGACTAATGGTTCAGTTTCGGAAGGATTCATATACTGGAGGGAATTGTTGTACTGCTGATGACGATCAGTTACGTCGGAGTAATGTGAGCCGAGGATTTCTTTGAGTTTTTCTTCGTGCTTCACTTCAAGCTGGCCAATGAGAGTTTCGAAATCTTGCTTGGACTCTTTGCCTGCTTTATCCGCTTCTTTGGCGAGAGCATCGATCTCTGCTTCGTAAGAATCTGCTTCTTCCATGTAAGAAGTGTAGATCTCTTCACCGTTATCAGGATCAACTTCCACAAGATATTCTTTGAGGTCCGATCTCCAGCCTTGCTTCAATTCATCAAGCGGCATTTCATCAGTCTGCGCGACTTCATTCGGTTCAATTTCCGAAGTCACCGCTTCATCAGACACCGCAACCGTTTCGATTTCGTTTTGAGTATTGTCCTGAACAAGGGCGGCAGTGATCCTGTGAACTGCTGCTTCAGGTGCAGCTGGTTGATGCCGGTTGGCCGCCATACGGACTTTGATCTGGTCAATTTGCGACGTCGATTCCGGCTCCGGAAGGAGATGATAAATAAAGGCCGCACTGATCAAGGTTAAGAGAATGATTCTCTTCATGTTTAAATCATAGGACCGAACAACATACCGTCCTAGATAGGTAAAAACTGTCATCGCCCGAGCCTTTTAGTCAGGAAGGCCAGACTCATAAGCGGAATCCAGAGAACAAGGACTTCCGACAGAAGGACCCGCACTCCCCTCCATCCGATGAAATTTGCGATTCCAATCGGAGAAACTTCAATCGGCCGCCACGGAAAAAAGTATCTCGCACTGGTAATGGGCCACCAGAGTGCGACCCCGAGGCCACCATTGGTGAGCATGTCCGCGAGTGGATGCGAGAAAGTGGAAAGTGTCGTGAGAATAAAAACATTCTTTTTATTCTCGCGGAAAAAGAAAGTTGAGGCAAGGCCCATCATCAGTGCGAACGCCAGTGAATGTGTGAACCCACGATGGCCCCACTGAGATTCGTAAGGAACTCCCAGAAAAAAACCAATCGCATCTGCATCAGGCAGACACGAAAGAAGCACGCAAATGATAGCTAGTTTCCCGGACCACTTCTCTCCCCTGGCGAAGATTAGTGCCAGGGGAGCCGCCGGATGAGAAATGAGGGACGCCACTATCTGCGGCGGCCCTGAGCGCGAAGAATGAAAAGGAAGAGGTTAATGAAATCAAGATAGAGCTTGAGTGCGCCGATGATCGCACCTTTTGCGACATGTTCGCTGTTACCCACGGGTGCCATGCTCTTGATGATCTGAGTGTCATAGGCAGTGAGGCCCGCGAAGACGATGATTCCGACGAGTCCGTAGATCTGCCCTGCGATTCCACCCATCATGGAAGGGAAGAACATCGAGAGAAGCGCGAAACCGAGGATTCCAAAAAGTCCCATCGTGCAAAAGTTTCCAACCGGACCGAGATCGCGTTTGGTGACGTACCCGAAAGCGGAAAGCCCGGCGAAAGCAAAAGTCGTAGTGAAGAACGCCGACTGGATCGACTCATGCGTGTAGATCAGAGCGAACACCGAAAGAGTCGCTCCATTTAAAGCGGCATACAAAAGAAACATCGCAGTTGCCGTCAGTGAGTTCATGCGATTGATACCGGCAGAAAGCCAGATCACAAGACCAATCTCCGCAATCATCATTCCGTAAAACACAAATGTGTTTCCGAGGATGATGCGAAGAATGTCGGGATTATTCGCGACACTCCAGGCGACAGAGCCAGTGAGAAGAAT
This sequence comes from Bacteriovoracaceae bacterium, assembly GCA_045805035.1. Taxonomy (GTDB): domain Bacteria; phylum Bdellovibrionota; class Bacteriovoracia; order Bacteriovoracales; family Bacteriovoracaceae; genus Peredibacter. Next base: position 10,154 of record JBJMLZ010000084.1, on the reverse strand, counting down.
CCCAACCGTCATCCACATGTACACTTTGGACATGTACTGCGAAAGGGCAAACTGAGTTGTGGGACTGACATACGTGTTACGAGTTTCCATTCATCATTCCTTTGACGAAGTTCAGATGGAAATATCGTCTCAGTTCATCAGGCGATCGTCAAAGGCAACTGCTCCCATCCGGAGAAAGACAAGGAGTAGTGATCGCGCTTTGCCTCTTTCTTAAGATCAAGGCGGAACTCCGGCACCGATCTTAAGATTTCTTCGAAGAGAAGACGGATTTCGAGTCGCCCAAGTTTAGCACCGAGGCAGTAATGGGCCCCATGGCCATAGGCAAAATGCTGGGCCTTTCTCTCCAGACGAATCTCATCGGGGCACTCAGCTTCCGGAAGATCCCGGTTGATACAATGAGTGGAAATGAAAATGACATCACCCGGTTTCACTGCGTGATTCATGATCTTTGTTTCTGCGCGTGCCACTCTGAAGATGAAAGTGACCGCCGGATCAAGGCGCTTGAGTTCTTCGAGTGCATTCGGGATAAGCGCAGGATTTTTTCTGAGTTCTTCCTGAATCTCTGGTTTGGTCGCAAGAAAGAACATGATGTTGTTGATCTGGTCTGTTGTCGTCACTTGTCCCGCCACGAGCATCATGATGAGCTGAGAGATGAGTTCATCATCCGAAAGCCCTGACATCGGTTGCGCGCGAAGGAGGATAGAAACATAGTCCTGTCCTGGATTTTTCTTTCTCTCCACGATGAGTTTTTCAAAGTACGACTTGAGTGATAGTGCAGCTTCGTTCACTTCCATGCCGTCTTCGTTGCGGTATTGAGAAGCGCCCCCGAAAAAGCCAGTCATGATATTGGCGGAACGAAAGAAGACCTCGCGGTCTTCAGCGGGAATGCTGAAAAGATCAGCGAGCACTGTCGATGGAAGTTTCTTCGCGATCTTTTCCACGAACTCAATGTCCTTCATGTCTTTCACTTCCGTGACAAGTGACTTCACCGTTTGCTCTACAGTGGCAGTGAATCTTTCCAGGATATGGTCTTCAAATCCCTGAGAAGCGATCTTTCTTCTCTTGTTATGGTCTTCATCGTCACTCATCACCATCATCTTCTTCACCACCCCAAAGAAATCCTTGATCAGGCGAAGATCCATGTTTGGCATGCGCGAAATGAAGAAGGCCCCGCGATCAGCGCTGAACTCGGGACTGGTGAGGACGACTTTCGCCGCTTCCGCATTTGTGACAACGTGAAAGTTTCCTTTCTCCCAGAAATACACATCACCGAATGACTTCACGTATTTTGAGAAATCATCGTGAAAGGTTTGCGGGTTACTCGTACGTTTGAAATCAAGGAATGAAGTTGTCATAAATCCTCCTAAAGGATCTGGATGCGCTTAAAGCTGCGTTTCAGGTTTTTGCCCAGAGGGCGCCGTCCATGGAGGAAGCGGAAGTTATCAACCAAAAGAAGATCTCCTTTCTTCCATTGGTGAGTGAAAGTCATCTCACTCATTTTCTCTGTCATGCGCTCGTAGAAGTTCTCTCCTGCACCAGCAATCGCGAGAGTGACTGGATTTTTTTCCGTCTCCACTTTCTCTGCCATCCGGAGAATCGTTTCTCCCGTCAAGGGATGTTTCTGCACCAGAGGGACAGTGATAGAACCGCCGTAGTGGGCCTTCTTTTCTGTGGTGTAAGTGAGAGTGACATTTCTGCATTCGTCCTTCTCAGATTCAGTCAGCGAATTCCAAAGCGCAGTGGTATCCACAAACGTTGTCTCTCCACCTTCCCCTTCACTCTCCAGGCAATAGAAGAGAAGAAGCTTCGGCTCTTTATAAAAGGCGCCATCCCAGTGAAACGGAACTGCCTCATCAGAAAAAAGATAATTGGCAGCGGCTTCATCAAACTTCATCGTCATCACCGGACCAAAGTCCCACTCGAGAAGCTCGCCGTGAGAGCGCGCGAGACTCAGGAGATCTTTTTCAGAAAGAGTGAGATCAGAGCTCAAAGAAAACATATTTCCCTCCGAGTTTTTTCTCGACTGCCCCGAGTTCGAGAGCGCGTGACTTGTGCATGAGCTCGAACCCTCTTTCGGTGCGGACAGTGACGTTGTGCCACGGTGTCGCCCATTTCTCTGAACAAGTCACAAGTTTCACGCCGAACTTTTCATTCGCCAGCGGATACGGGTGAATGGAAAGACGAAGCACATCTCCAAATTTTTCCTCAAGGAGTGCGGACCAGGCATCAGAACGTCTCATGAGCTCATAGGTTCTCTCTTTCATGAGTTTCGTGAGCTGGTTTTTTGAAAGCGTCGAAAGCGGAAGCTGGTCTTCCACCATAAATTTATGAAGGCCATTGAAGAGCGCGGGATTAATTCTCGCTTTCTCTCTGACCGCTTCGATCGACATGGAAAAATTCCGGAGAAGGACAGTGCGAAGTTCGTCACCTTTCAGTTCCGGAAGAAGCTCATCCATCGCAAAAGTTCTGAGATGTGAGAGGCCAAAATCGCGGATGATCTCATCGATTCCTTCCGCGTAGGCAGTAATGAGTTCATCCGAAACTCCGACCACATCGCTGAACACCCGCCCGTCAGAGCAGATGATCACTTCCGCTCCCGGTGCATAGTAGGCCGAAATTTCTGAACACATATTGTTCAGGTTCTGGAGAGCGAGTACTTCTCCCAGATCCGGAAGAACGCCGGAAGTCTTGAGCGGACTCGGAGACTTTGCCGGGAAAGCAGGAAGGATGAAGACGAGCTTTTCCGCATTCATCATCTTCTCCGTCATTTTCCGGAGGATCGGCACCTGATGGATGTCTTCCGGTGCCCCGGTGAAGTTGGCGAGCTTCATGACCGCAGCAATGGCGCTTGCGGCAGTGTCGGTAAATGTCTCATTTAAGTGCATGGCCAGCATGGGCCCTCCCCTGTTTCTTTTTCAGTTGTATCCGGTGTCGTGTGATAGTAAAATGCAATGGAACAAATCTTTACTATAGGGGTTTATATATATGAGTATCACCTTTAAGGACCTTGAGAACTTCATCACCGTTGCGAAGTCCCGCACACTCTCTGAGGCTTCCGAAAAGCTGGAGATGGCACAACCTTCGCTTTCTCTTGGTATAAAGAAGATGGAGACGGAGCTCGGGATTCCCCTTTTCACGCGCGGAAGAAACGGCATCAAGCTGACACCTCAGGGAAAGACTATTCTTCCGGAAGCGGAAATGGCGCTTCAAATCCTCCAGCGCATCAAGGGCGCTCCGGATAATCTTCGTTTCCGCATTGGTTGCCATCCATCCGTCGGGATGTTTCTTCTGGGAGAATTTCTGCGCAATATGAACCGCCTGAATCCTAAGCTTGATATGGATATTGTGAATGGCTCTTCCCACGATATTAATAAGAGAGTGGCGCTGGGAGAGATCGATTTCGGCGTGGTGATGAATCCTCTTCCCATTCCAGGACTCGTGACAAAGTTTATCGGAGAAGATGAAGTCTTCGTATGGGAATCAAAGAACAGGTATGATGATCGTCTCATTTATAATCCGGACATGATCCAGGCCAATTCCATCCTTTCGCGCTGGAAAGAAGCGCCGGCGCAGAGAGTGGAAGTCCCGAATCTTGAACTCATCGCCCATCTCGTGGAAGCAGGTGCGGGTTACGGCATCATTCCTTCGCAAGTAGTGAAGGCCCAACGCCAAAGCCTGAAAAAAGTTCCCGGGACACCTACTTATAAAGATCGCCTCGCGGTGGTGTGCTTTCCGGAAATGCTCAAGACCGCGGAAGGAAAGCTGATCTTTGAGGAATTGAAAAAGTCCTATAGAGGATGACCTATACGAAGTATTTCAGGCATTAGGTTGTATCAATAATGGGTTTTGATACAACCTTGGCATGAAGGCGATTGTTTATAACATCTTCGGTCTTGGTCACATCAACCCCACTCTCCCACTGGTGAAAAACCTGGTAGAAGTGGGAGTCCAGGTCATCTATCACTCCTCGCCGGAACGGCGCGAGCTGATCGAATCTACCGGTGCGGAATTCAGAAACTACGGACGGGATGATTACAAAGCAGCTGACTATAATCCCGGTAAGAATTTTGTTCTTCAGACCATACCTGCCACTTTAGGGCTTCTTCCCTTTCTTCTCGAAGAGATTGAAAAAGAGCGTCCGGATTTTCTGATCTATGACTCCATGGCCCCGTGGGGAAAAGTGCTCGCTGAGATTTCGGGTCTTCCTTCGTATTGCACGGTCACGACGTTTGCCCTTTCCCGGGAAAGAAAGCATCGCATGTTCTCGCGCTTTGAAGTCTCGCTGGATGAAGTGAATGGGAAGGCCCTTCAGGAATTAGAAGTGAAGTATGGAGTGAAGCTTGAGCTTGAAGATGCACTCGGTGCTTATGGAGAAAACAATATCGTCTTTACCTCCCGTGAATTTAATCCTCCGGTGGAAAATGAAGAGCGGTTTTATTTCATGGGACCTTCGCTTGAGCGCCATGAAGACCTGAACGGATTTTCTCTGCCAGACAAAAAGAAAAAAATTATCACCATGGGACTCGGGACAATTCTTCGCGAGGAAGATCCCGGAGTTCTTGACTGGTACCGTGAGCTTGTGAAGGCCTTCGCCGACGATCCGGAATATGAACTGATTCTTGCCGGTGGTGATCTTGGCCCTTTGCCTTCCAATGTTCACTCGTATGAAAGAATTCCTCAGCTCTTCGCCTTAAAGCACAGTCACGTGTTCATCAATCATGGTGGTATGAACTCATTGAATGAAGGACTTCACTTTGGAGTTCCGATGATCGCGATTCCTCACTCGAAAGACCAGTTCGTGAATGCGGAACGACTTGCAGAAACCGGAAAAGGCCTGGTCCTTCAGAGACATCAGGTCAAGGCCCACATTCTCCGCTCGTGTGTCGAGCGTCTCATCGGGAGAAACGCATGAACCGCTTACATGATTTCTGGTTTGGTGAGATCGAACTCACTCCGGCGTATTATGAAAAACAACTTCGTCGCTGGTTCTGGGGTACTGATATCGACTTCGATCGCGCATGCCAGGAAAAGTACGCTCATCTTCTGGAAGAAGAATTTTTTGTTCCGGACAATTCCCGAGATTATCTTTCACTCATTGTTCTTCTGGACCAGGTTCCCCGCAATGCCTTTCGCGGAAGTCCTCGCGCCTATGAGTATGATCACTTCGCCCAATCTCTGGCACTCGCGGCACTGGGAACGAAATTTGAATCGGAACTCACACTCCCGGAGAGAATTTTTCTCTACATGCCGCTTGAGCACGCAGAAGACCTTCGTCTGCAGGAATTATCGGTGGAAAAATTTTACGAGCTCCATCGATTGGCACCGAAAGAACTAAGGCCCTGGACTCAGCTGGGAGTTGATAAGGCGATTGAGCACCAGAAGACCATCCAGAGACATGGGCTTTTTCCGAAGCGGCCCCGTCACAGTTTAGTTTCGAGCTCCGACCATTCTTCGAATAATCCTTCAAGCCGCTTTTCCAGTGATTCAAGAAGAGCTTGAGACTCGTTCACTTTCTTCTGATCAAAATTTGAGTAATCGACCGCTCCCAGTTCCGCTTTGAGTTTTCCAATGCGGGCCTCGAGCTTTTCGATCTCAGGACCGATTTCGTTGTAGCGATTCTTTTCTTTGTTCGACATCTTTGAAGTCGACTCTTTCTTCGTCTCCGCCGCAGGAGCTTTGCGCTTGAGCTCATCTTCCAGGTGAATGGCCTCGAGGAAAGGTTCCGCCTGTGAGAAGCCGGCCTCAAATTTTTCCAGTTTCTTGTCGTGAAGGACCCAACATTTATCAGTGACGTTATTGATGAAGCTTCTGTCGTGCCCCACGATAATGAGCGCACCTTCATAGGCACGAAGCTCTTCTTCGAGAATCCCGATCGTTTCAAGATCCAGATCGTTGGTCGGCTCATCGAAGATCCAGATGTCGCGAGCGTGCTTCATGAATTGCGCCAGCTGCAAACGGTTCTTCTCACCACCGGAGAAAGTATGAATCGGTCGCTTCAATTCATCTGAGCTGAAAAGGAAGTTCTCAAGGTAACTCGCCACGTGCCTCTTCTCACCGGTATTCGAGATCACGTAATCGATCCCCTCACCGATAAGACTCCAGGGAGTTGAATTTTCATCTAGGGCCTCACGCTTCTGCGAGAAGTAACCAACGTCAAGCGACTCTGGCTTGATGATTTTTCCCGAGGTCTGTTGAAGTTGACCGAGAAGAATTTTCAAGAGCGAGCTCTTCCCCGCTCCGTTTCTTCCCATGAGCGCAATCTTGTCGCCCTTGGCGATCATGAAATTCAGATCATTGAAAAGTTCCCGCTCTCCGAATTTCAGAGAGAGATTCTCGGCCTGAGCGAGAATTTTAGTTTTTCTACCGGAGCCCTGAAGACTCAAGGATACCGATTTGTGCGCCTGGGCCTTCAGGTCCTGAATCGCTTTATTTAATGTGGCGTAGTCTTCAATGCGCTTTTTGGATTTCGTTCTTCGTGCCTTGGCCCCGCGACGGATCCACGCCGTCTCCCGGCGATTGTAGTTGGAAAGTTTATCCAGTTCTTTTTCTCTGCGTTTCTGATCTTCGATGAGAAAATCCAGATACTGTTCATACGTTCCGGCAAACGAGCGAAGTTTCCCGCGTTGAATATGAATGATCCGGTCCACGACATTGTTCAGGAGTTCCCGGTCGTGGGAAATGATCATGAAAGTTTTTCGTGAAGACTGAAGCTCTTCTTCAAAGTCCTGGATGGTTTCCAGATCAAGGTGGTTGGTCGGCTCATCCCAGAGAATGAGTTCCTGGGGCGCAGAGAGTCCGAGAGACAAGGCGATCTTTCTTTGTTCACCACCGGAAAGTCCGAGCATCTTCCGCGTGAGATCTTCCACGCCAAAAAATTTCAGATAACTTACGTATTGAGCGTGAACCTTGTCTTCACCGAGCTTATGAAGTTCTTCGTAGATGTGCGACTGCTGGTTCACGAGCTTCTCGAAATCTCCTTCACCGGTCGAAAGTTTTTCATCGATCACGTTGAGCTTTTTCTTGAGCTCTCTCATCACTGGATAGAATTCGTAGAAATAATTTTCAATATCCCAGTCCGCCAGCGCCGGGAGTTCCTGCGGAACGTAGAAATAGGAGAAGTCCTTGTTCTTATCATAGATAAACGGAGGAACCGTCGTATCCGGAGTGACGAGCCCCGCGATCACTTTGAAGAGCGAGGATTTCCCGTGACCATTGAGCCCTAATACGCCGATCTTATCACCCTGATTGAGAGTGAAGGTCACGTCCTTAAAGATCGTTTTATGTGGATAACTCAGTGAGAGATTCTGAAGCGTGAGAAGGGTTGTCATTCGGGGAGTATATCCGGTCTCCACCTTTGTGTTAAGAGTCTGAGTGCCCTGATCGGTTGAATTTCGAAGGATTTTTACCGATCGGAGACTATGGTCTTCCTCCGTCGACTGATCGTCTGGTCAGTGATCCTTATTCCTGTCTCTCTCACCGCAGCTCCCGAAGTGAGCTGTTATAACATTCTTGATAAACTTCTCAGCGGAAAGGCGCTTCCTCCGACTACCGTCAATCAGGCGATCGCCATCGCCACCGCGAAAGAAACTGCGAATACTCTCCAGGCTGTCGACTTAGAAGCGGACGAAATCGCTGAAGCCTTTTTTGTCTCACGCTCGGGGAATATGAACGATGGCGAATTCAAGCTTGTGGTAAATCCGAAGGAAGCGCTCGCCTCCCGCATCCTGATGATTCGTCAGGCGACTGACACGATTGATCTGTCCTATTACATTTTCAAGGACTCAGAAGCTTCGCGGATCATTCTTGGCGAACTCCACCACGCCCTTGGCCGCGGAGTGAACGTAAGAATCATGGTTGATGGATCCGGCTCGGCCCTTTCCAACCTGAATAACTTCGCCGAAATTCAGACACTGATGAAAGTGAAAGGGGGCCTGCGACCTGATGGATTACGTGCGACCTTTGAGCCGGTCGTGATCAATCCGCTCGTCAACGTCCGGGCCAATCTCAAACGCTGGATGAACATGGTGAGGAGAATGGCGGGCGCGGAAGAGGTCGCCGACGAACATTTTTCCATTCTCCAGCGCTCGCATGACAAGATTCTCCTTATCGATCGCAATCTTCCGGAAAAATCCATGGCGATGCTCGGGGGAAGAAACATTTCCAACGATTACTTCGGCCTCGCTAGTTCAAACGGTCACACTTACAATGACCTCGACATCATCCTGAAAGGTGTCAGCCGCGAGAAAAAAGAAAACGGCGTCATCGTGATCGACAACGCGATCGCCGATCAATACGACCGCCTCTACAACTTCGCGGCCAATAAACGCTTCAATAGTTTTTACATGAAGATCGGAAGATCAAAGGCAGCGGATGTCCTGAACCGCATCCGGGTCACGCGAAATACTTACGCGGGTGGAGCGAGCGACATTCAACTCCTGGTTCAGAAGATGGGACAGGAAAAATATCTCGACGCGGATTTTGATAAAGGGGATATCTCGATCCTGAATGAGTTCGAAAATATCTCCCGACCCTCACCTCTCTCGCAGAAAGGAAATCTTTACGCAAAAAATCCGGATTCGATCATACGCACGTTGTGGGCGCAGATTGGATTTGCAAAGAAAGACATTCTGATCGGCTCTCCCTATCTCTATTTCACTGATGAGGAGACGAGCTGGCTCATTTCCTGGCTCAAGGCCGACTCTTCACGCACACTGAGAATCATGACGAGCTCAACCGCCGCCTCTGACAATCTTCCGGCGCAGGCCATGATGGAACACTTCATGATTCCGAACTTTCTGAAGAAGTTACAGGCTTCCGGTATCGCCGAGAAACAGTATGAACTCCTGGCATATGGAAACATGAATCATGTGAACGTCGGCGGAGCGGAAGCGCAAGGTGCCCTTCACGGCAAATTCTGGATGGTGGATAATCGCGTGATCGGCGTGGGATCTTCGAACTTTGATCCGATTTCACGTCGTACGAACTCGGAGATCATGGCCAATGTTCTCTCGATTGATGGAACTGCGACGGCAGATTCACTCAACCACTTCTATACCGATCTCCGGAGTCGGTCCGTACGCTGGGGCAGCAAAGAGTTCAATGCCGTGAAAGCATCACCCATGATGAGAAATCGCATCAGAGCTCAGGCAGTCCTGGCAAAAATCATGAAAACGTTGAAGCTTCTTCCGGAATAAAAGATGAAACTTTTTCTTCTTCTCTTTCTTGCCGCTTGCTCCACTCAAAAAACCTCGACTCTGAAAATGATGCCGGAGTGGATCGGGAAATCCCGCGAGGAAGTGAAAGCGGCCTACTCAAAACTCCCCGTTAAAACAGAGGAACACCGACTCACTTTCCGCGACACCGATCCGATTCCCATGCAGTCACAATGTACGGTGCTCGGAAGTTGCTGGCCCTACATGTATGGGCCGCGGATTGTTTGTACGTATGTGTTTAAGTTTGAGGAAGACCGGGTCGTCAAAGCGACCCGGGAGGGAAATTGTCGGGATGATAAAAAGAAGACTTACTTCGGAGAGCAGTAAATAGGATCACGTGTGATTCTGCACGAGATCGACATCGGCTCTTTTCCGATGATGTTGTAATTCAGTTCCACTTCATTTGAATCACTTGTTTTAAAAGTATTGCCGTCAACGTCAACTGTGAGCGTGACAGTTTCGTACTGAGCGCGGGCAGAAACTGTGGCCCCTGCTCTGTTTTCAAATTTCAGTTCAGTCACGCCGTCTTCAACGATATCGGTGCGCTGAATTTCGCGGTTAGAACCTTCATTGAGATTACAAACAAGTTCGCGGGCAAAAGCTGAAGAAGTGAGAAGCATCAGAACGATGAAAAGTTTCATGGAATACCCCTTTTAAAATTGGGGCGAAAATAACAGATGAATTTCAATCTGAGGAGAGGCCTTGAAGAGATTTCAGGTCAGTTTAGGCCACAATCCAGCTGGAGCTGCCTTTTCCCCAGAAGGAACAAAGCGCTGACCTGGCCGCCGTGAATGGTTTCATCCGAATAAGTCCTTCATCGTATCGAACATTTTCATCTTGGAGAGGTGGTTGCGGATATAGCTCTTGTTTTCGGGCTTATACCAGAAGAAGAACGCGCGTTGTTTTGTCTTGTCATCCAATGAGATCGCAGTCTGCACCGGT
>JBJMLZ010000083.1:0-6089 GCA_045805035.1 Bacteriovoracaceae bacterium | reverse complement strand
TCGATCCAGTGATGCCATCTATAGTTCTGAAAATGTCTCTGAAGTATTCAAAGGAATAGACCATGAAAAAAGGCCTCAATCTCCTCGTGCTCCTCTCAGTGCTCAGCACTTCAATTCCCGTAACGAATCTCTCCGCTGCTTCAGTGTCTGCGGATGAAAACGAAGATGCTCCGATCAGTATGCCTGCGGAAGCGGTCGCGATCTCTGAGCAACTCGTTGCTGAGAATCCTAACGCTCAAAAAGGTCCGACATGTATCAAGAGTGGTGTGGCTCACTCCCCTCGCTTGACCGGTAAACAGAGAAAAGAACTCTTCATCCACGGCACGATCACAGATTGTGACGGAAACATCTGGAACATCAAAGTCATTCCTGGTTCAGACAAATCAAAACAAATGACAGTGAAGAGCTGGCGCTACGCTGGCGGCAAGATGAAAGATCTCATTAAGCTCGAGACATATAGAAACGCAGCTTACGACGGAAAAGAATTCTCCAAAGGTTCATTCAACTTCGCCAAAGACAGCTCGCGCCTCATTAAAAAAGGAATCTGGGATTACGCCATCGTTGATGGTGTTTATCATGACCTTCTCATCGACAACAAGAATACATGGGTTCAGGCGGGTCAAGCGGTGGCAGGACTCCGTGGCTCCTTCGGCTGGATCTTCGGAGTGATCTACGCAGGTCTCGTGAAGCCAATCACTCTCACTGCAGTGAACGTATTGAAAGCAACGTTCAACATCACGAAAGGTGCAGTTGTTCTCGTCGGTGGTATCGCGGGAACTGCGGGCGGTCTCGTCGCCACTGTTTCAAGCCCGATCATCATTCCAGCGGTCGAAGTGATCACTCGTCCGGTACTTGCGGTCGGATCAATTCTCACCACGGGTTCAATCGTCCCTGGCGTCCTCTACATCTGGAACGGAACTGCGTGGGTGACGTCACAACTCAACCACATCCCTACAAGAGAAACTGTGATCGGTGGTGTACGTTTCGTATCGATTGAAAATCCGAAGACACCAGAGCGTCCAAAAGTTGAAATCTCTGTCGACGACTTCCGCAATGTGGTTGTAGCAGGCGTGAATGATGAAAGTGCTGAAGATCAAACTAATGAACTTGAAGAAAAGCGTAAGGCCATTCGTGCTCAGATGGATGAACTCCAGCGCCAGGAGAACGCGATTCTCACTCAGGAAGACCAGCTCCGCTCCAATGCCGCAAGCTCTGCTGCTGCTGCAGTCGTAAACAATCTTACTCAGAGACAATATGACTCAGATCTGTCATTCTCGGCGGAAGCTCAGGCACTCGCGAATGATGATGCCAAAATTCGTGCTCTTGTAGTAGAAACTGCACAGGCCCAGAACTTGAATCTCACTGAAGAAGAAATTACGTCAGCAGTGAAGCGCGTGAAAGAGAAACTTGCCCGAATCAATGTCGGTCATGGTGGTCAACAGCAGCAGAATTATTATAAACAGGACCAACAGCAGCAGCAGCAACAACAACAGCAGCAGCAGCAGCAGCAACAGCAACAGCAACAAGAGCAGCAACAATACTAAGGATTTGATTTTCTCATGACTGAAGAGACCGCTATTTGTAAGACCTGCCGGAAACCGAAAGCTCCTTATGAGTGTGGACTTTGCCATGATCACATGTGCAAGGCCCACACTCAGTTTATGACTGAGAACTTCTCGGCAATGAGAAAAAAAGTTCCGGATGAGCTCAAGCACTCCACATACTGTATCAATTGCTTTGATGACAAAGTCGCAGCAACTCTGGAGCAATATAACGATACGATGGAGAAAGCGAAGGACATCATTCTCTATTCCAAAGACCAATCGAAGCTCACTCGTCTTATCAAGCGCAAAATGGATCCCTATAAAGTGGAAGGATGTGAAGACGAGCACGAAGCGATGATGAAAATGTCTTTCTACGCAGTCGAAGACGGATTCAATTGTTTGATTGATGTTCAGGTGCAGACGAACAAAATTATTGTTGGCTCACATAAGAAAACTATGTTCGGGGCCACCGCTGTTCCGTGCACGATTGATCCAAATGCCATTCGCGGACACCTCGATCCTCCTTAAAAAGGACCGTTTTCGTTCGGACTATTTTTGTCGATGACCTGACCCACATCCCACAGCTCAACCACTTTATCGCCGTGAAAGCGAAAGATGTGCGAGACCACGATATCCATCTTGTCCTTCACCACATGCGAATAGGTCATTACTTTGTCGCCCTCTTCAATCGCAAACTTCGTCTCGATCGATTTGTTGGGTGAAGACTGGTGAGCACTCTCCATCGCCTTAAGAAGCGATTGTCGATCGCCTTTAAAGTATTGGTTGTGATGAATGAATTCCGGCGCAATAAATTGGTCATACGCCTCTTTGACTTTTCCTGAGCCCGCGAGTTTGAGAAATTCCATAGCAATTTGTTTTTTGTTCATGTCTTCATCATAAGTTGAACAGGACCTTCACGCAAACTTGCGCATCTGCTAATCTGTCACGTTATGAAAAATCACGAAATAAAGCTTTTCTCGCGACCCCTCGTGCTGGGCGCGAGTATCTCAGCTGGATATGGCACGCGGGACGGTGGCCTTGGCGCAGTTTTAGCGAAGACCATCAACCCTGACGCAAAAGTTATTAACAAAGCGAAGAGTGGCGCCACAAGCGTTCAAAGTACGTCGCATCTGCAGTTGTCCACTTTCGACCCTTCGATCGTCCTCGGCCTCGATCTCTTTTTCTGGGATGCCGCCCGCGAACAAACCGGAAAGCGCTTCGAAAAAAACACGAAGAGGCTCTTTGATGAATTCCGCGAACGAAACGTTCCCATGATCCTTGGGAAGGTTCCGATTCTTGATCTCCCATTTATAGGCGGGAGAGCTAAAGATCTGATTGAGAGCGCACGCAAAGTGAATGGCCTTCTTGAAGAGCTCTCGTTCACTCATCCCAATAGTGTGCTTTATGATCCGGTACCATGTTTCCTGAGTATGGGGTTTGGAGCGAAGAAATATTTCAGCGATGGTCTTCACCTGAACAGTGAAGGCAATAGGTATTGCGTGAACTATTTTCTGAGTTCAGGTGAACACAGGAAACTGAAAGCAGTCGCCTGATCAGGCAGCTTTTTTCTCGTTCGCTTTTCTCGTACGCTTCTTAGCTGCCTTGTGGGCCGCCATGGAGAGCGCGCGATGAGAGGCCGCATGAGTCGATTCTTTTTTCAGTCTTCTCTCCCCTGCACGCGAGCGCTTGGCGGAAACTTTCTTTTTGTGAATATGCCCCGACGTAGCAGCTTTCTTGCCTTTCTTATCCGGGATAGAGACACCAGAAGCACGGGCCTTGGAAAGGCCAATGGCAATTGCCTGGCGGGCATTCTTTGCTCCGTGCTTTCCTTCGCGGATATGATCGATTTCTTCTTTCACAAACTCACCCGCCTGGGTAGATGCGGATTTCCCGCGACGCTTATCCTGCTGGGCCTTTTTAATCGTTTTTCTTTCTGGCATATGTCCCTCACTGTTTAATAAAATTCTCACGCCCGAACTGCGCTTCTTGATTAGGAATAAAAGTACGTGGAGTTGTTTCCACCTTGGCGTTGTCTTCGCGCTCAATCACACGCTGAATCGTTGCTCTCTGCTCGAGCTCAATCCGGTAGCGTTTGAGATTCGGAAATCCATCGAGAGAAATCTTCACGTGATCCCCAATGCGGAGGAGGGCCAGTGCATACATATCCGCAATCGTATACTGTTCTCCCATCAAGTAGCGCCCATGGGAGACTTCATCATCCAGAATCTGCAGACGATCATCCATCTTGTCTCTCACCTGCTTTTCAAACTCTGATGTGATACCTTTACTGTGAAAGAGCGGGCCCATGCCTTTATGGATCTCACTGGAAAGATAGACCAGCCACTCGATGCACTTCGCGCGAGCACTTCCTGATTGCGGAAAATAAGAACTGCCATATTCGTCAGCAAGATACTGAAGGATGCTGATCGCTTCAGTCATCACGGTTTCGCTGTCGAGAACGAGTGCCGGCACGTAGCTTTTGCGATTGTAACTTTCCAGCACCGTTTTATCGTCGAGACTTACTCTGATCGCTTCGTAAGGAATTCCCAGTTCCTCGAGGAGAATGTGGACGGAAAGAGAGCAAGCGCCTTTGGCGTAGATGAGTTTCATGTTGGACCTCACTTTTATCACCCCCATTGTTGTGCGGGGCCCGCGTCTTCGCACCCTAATCTTCCCGCAAGCGTGTAGCGCAAAAGTCAGGAAATGGGTCGTCTTTGAAAGAAAACGCGTCAATGAAATACTTGCTCTATGAAAAAGGAGTACTTATGGAACTCATCAATAAATACGATCATGCGACAACGGCGCTCTCAAAGGGGCATTCCTTTGCCCTTCTGATTGCCCGATTTGCGATCGGAACAGTGTTCATTCTTTCAGGCCTCGGAAAAATCATGCACATGGAAAAAACCATCGGCTATTTTACTCAGCTGGGAATTCCACTTCCTGAATTCAATGCCGGCCTCGTCGCGACTTGCGAACTCTTTGGCGGAATCATGGTTTTCATGGGCATCTTCATCGAGATCGCGGTGATCCCACTTTCGATCATCATGATCGTTGCGATCATGACCGCGAAGCTCCCGGAAATTAAATCTGTGAACGATCTCTTCGGCGCACAGGAGTTTTTGTTTTTGGTGATGTTTATCTGGTTCTTCACCGAAGGATCAGGTGACTACTCTCTTGATTATTTACGGGCCTTCAAAAGTCCTGAAGTCAGAAAGCCAGTGTTCCACCTCCGGCCACGTAGCTAACTTCGATTTCGTGTCCGGAAGGATCATGGATGTACCAGGAAAGAGAGTGAGGATATTGGTAAGCACCTCCATACATAATTTTTAAATTCTTTTCCTGTACTATCTTTTCCCAAGCCTCTTTTTCCGAAATACGGAGACCAAAATGATAAATGCGGTGAACTCCGTCGCTGTTATCTGAGGCCGGTTTGAGATTTTTGTCTTCATACATGCAGATCATGGAATCATTCTTGCCGACGATCGCCCAGGGTTCACTGGCACTTGTCACATCCCCTTCTTTAAATTCAAATCCAAAAAGTTCGTGGTACCAGGACATACTCTCCTGAAGATTTCTAACGGTAAGATTGATATGGTCTAGTTTGATATTCATGCTGCTTTCTTTTGAAACATCGAGCAAACACCTTCTTTTTTTACATAAACAGTTTTGCCTTTATTCACTGCCCGCAAAGTACAAAGCCCGCCATCAGGAAATTTATTATCATCTTTGAAGTGTTTACAAAGTGAGCACATCTTAGTGGTCGTCGATTTTTCTACATAACTAACACCTGAACCCTTTTTTAACCATAGGACTTCAGAAGCCATTAACGATCCAGCAAATGTAGAAATTCCTGCGAGCAGGCCAATAAGGAAACTTCTTCTATTCATAAAAACCCCTTTCGAACATTATATGAGCATTGGACAGATCAATGACAAAAATGTTATTTCTATGACATATGGTTATCCCACTGAATGAAATCTCTAGAAATCTTTCCCAAAACGTCATCACGCTAAGGCAAAAACGTACTCTCACTCAAGCACGGCTCGCCGAGCTCTCCGGAGCAACCCGCGCCTCTATCGCATTGATTGAATCCGGATCTTCCAATCCGACGATGGAAGTCCTTCTCAAACTTTCCCGCGCTCTCCAGGTTTCCATGGATGAACTCCTCTCACCTCCCCGCGCGGAATGTAATCTGATCACTTCGGAAGAAGTACCCGTTCAAAAACCCAGGAAAGGAATGAAGATCAGAAAAATTCTTCCGGAAAAAGAGGGACCCACTCAGATTGACGAAATTATTCTCGACCCAGGTGCAGGTTTTGCCGGCACTCCTCATGTTGAAGGCACACGGGAGTTCTTCACCTGTCTCTCAGGTCAGTTTACCATTGCAGTGATGGGAGAAATTTTTCAGGTGAAGGCGGGAGATGTTCTGAACTTTCCCGGCGACAAGCCTCATAGCTACAAAAACTCAGGCCGATCGGATGCGCGCGGATTCAGCATGGTACTGCTCCAGCGGTGACGAAGTTCACGAGATGAAACAGGACTTCT
>JBJMLZ010000082.1:0-7210 GCA_045805035.1 Bacteriovoracaceae bacterium | reverse complement strand
CTTATCCGCAGCTGATCTGGGCGATGACTCTGACCTTCACCTCGCCGATTCCCGAAGAGGCAATCAAGAATCTGAAAAACGATTTTGCTTTCAAGTCCGTGGGCACCGGTCCTTACATGATAGTGAGTTACAATCCGAGCCAGGCAGTGACTCTCAAGAAAAATCCTAATTACATGACGAGTGTTTATCCGGGCGAAGGTGATCGCTATGCGCACGAGAATGGCCTCATGAAAGATGCCGGCGCGAAACTTCCGTTCGTGGAAAACATCAAGCTTCAGGTGATCAAGGAATCTCAGACGGATTGGTTGAATTTCATGGCGAAGAAAACAGACATGATCAATCTCGTGAAAGATCACTATGATCTGGCACTTGATTCAAGTGGAAAACTGAGACCTGAAATCGTGAAGGATAAAATTCAGTATCAGGTTTCTCCGACACTCATTTATTGGTGGATCAACTTCAACATGAAGGATCCTCTCTTCGGGAAAAATTTAAATCTCCGGAAAGCTATCGCACACGGAGTGAATACCGAGAAATACATTGAGATTTTCACCAAGAGTGTTGGCCAGAAAGCGAACTCGATTTATCCTCCCGGCATTCCGGGTTACTCTCCGTCCTCAGAACTTCCCTACAAGTATGATCTTGAGCTCGCCAAGAAATATCTTGCGGATGCCGGCTTCCCTGGCGGCAAGGGCCTTCCGAAAATCACATACGATGTTCGCGGCACTGACACGAGAAAGCGCCAGATGGGCGAGTTCGTTCAGCAGGAGCTGAGAAATCTCGGCATCGAAATCGAAGTTCGCATCAACACCTTCCCGACCTTCCTTGAAAAGTCGCGCAAGGGTGAACTGCAGTTCTGGCAGGGTGGATGGGTGCTGGATTATCCGGATTCAGAAAACGTTCTTCAGCTTCTCTATTCCGGAAACATCGGCGGCTCAAACTCTTCGCTCTACTCGAATGCTGAATACGACAAGCTTTTTGAGCGTCTCCGTCTTCTGGAAGATGGGGCGGACAAGTTTTCGCTTATGTCCCGGATGGAGAAGATCGTGAACGCAGATCTCCCATGGATCATGCAGTATTACTCGAGGAACTATATCCTCTATCACGATTACATCGAGAATTTCCGGTACTCCGATATCATCTATAACAATCTCAAATACCTTAAACTCAAAAAGCAGTAGCCTAATACCTGATCACCGAGCTCTGTCTTCGTGATCAGGCTAAATTTTCCTACCCCTCGGTCGATACGAAGCCTGAAGACACCTGCGAGGCTTCACATGAAAATCCTGCTTCTCCTTACGACCCTTCTTATAAGCCAGAACATCTGGGCAAGATCTTATGTGATCTTCAGCCTTGCTCAGGACCTTTCGATGGGCGCGGAGAATGAAGTTATCCGCAAAAACTATTATGTGAACATGGGCGCAGGACAAGGCGTGAAGAAAGATGCGGTTCTCGATGTCTTCCGGATCATCTCTATTCAAAACCCTTACGATAACAAGAAGCGCGTGAACTATAAGGTGAAGATCGGTGAGCTCAAAGTCATCCATTCATCCGACGAGGCCAGCATTGCCGTTGTGAATGAGTACATGAAGGAAGACGTTCCGGTCTTCGAGATTCCTCAGTTCATGATCGGCGATCACGTCGCGATCAACGTCGACTAAGATTTGTCCCAGCATTCATCCAGGGGTTTGATCCTGAGGATTTTTCCCCACAGCGTGCCTTTTTCGAGGGCAATCATCTGCACATAAATTAAGTACTCTTCCCCTCGCTCGATATGAAATTCTTTTCTACCCCTGAGAACAACTTCCTTCAGCAGATCGCCCGCAAAGACTCCTTTAAAGTGAAAGTAATAATTGTTCTCTTCCGAAGAGTAGGGTGAAATCCGGACACACTTGCTGACAATAATGATGTTTTTCATGTCGCGTCCTCCTGCAAGGAAAACGCCTGTGATTTGCGGCGGAAATAAGCGTTTTTTCTTGCCTATTATCACGGTCCATAAAAAAATGATCTAGGACCCTAAGTAAGGAATCTATGAATCCCACGACTCTCACTATCGGTCGACTTCTCCTCGATAAGGCCACCAAATTTCCCGATCGCCACGCCATTGGCTGGATTGAGAATCACGAAGTCCGCAATCTCTCTTTTGCTGATTACAAAAATCAGGTCGAATATCTCGTTAATGGTTTGCGGAAGGCCGGCATCGCGATCGGCGATAAAGTCGCGATCCTCGCCCAGACTTCCAAAGACTGGCACCTCCTCGACATGGCCACCATGTGCGCGCGTTGTGCGCTTGTTCCGATTTATCCTACCTATCTCGCGCACGAAGTAGAATTCATCTTCAACCATTCCGATGCCGTCGCCTTGATCGTGGAAAACGACAAGCAGATGGAGAAGGTCCTCGCAGTTCTTCCGAATTTAAAAAATCTGAAGTTCATTATCTCAATTCATGATCTTTCTGAAGAGACGCTGAAGAAGATCAGAAACTCTGTTCCGTATCATTCGTACAAAGAACTTTTGCGCACGGGTAAAGAAGAGGTGAAGGGACAACCGGACTACTTTGAGAACAACATCAAAGATCAGCAGCCGGATGAAGTGGCCTCGATCATTTATACTTCAGGCACGACCGGGGAACCGAAAGGCGCAGTGATCACGCAGGAAGGACTCGTTTCCATGCTCATGAACGTCGAGAAGACGATCAAGGGTGCGTTCACTCAGCAGGATAAAACACTCGTGTTTCTTCCGCTCTCTCACGTCCTCGGAAGAACAGATTCACTTCTTCCTTTGGTTTTTGGCTGGCAGGCAGTGTACGCCGAATCGATTGAAAAGCTTCTGGATGATCTCTCAATCGTGAGACCTACGGTCATGATTGCGGTCCCCCGGATCTTTGAAAAAATTTACGCCAAGATCATGGAGAAAACGACTTCGGGATCCATGGTCGAAAAACAGGTCTTCAAGTGGGCGGTGAGTGCAGCGGAAAAATATTTCCACAAGATTGATGTCGATCTCTCTCCGTCGGCTTCCGAGATTCTTGAATACCGGCTCGCGAAGAAACTCGTTTTCTCAAAAATTTATGAGCGCTTCGGCGGACGCATACGTTATTTCGTTTCCGGAGGCGCGCCTCTTTCTCCGGAGATCATCAAGTTCCTTCGCTACGCCAATCTCACGATCCTTGAAGGATATGGCCTCACGGAATCGATTGCACCGGTTTGTCTCAACCCACTCGCCAAGCAAGTTCCGGGCACTGTGGGTAGACCAATGGGCGACGTGCAGATCTCCTTTGCTTCCGACGGCGAAATTCTCATCAAGAGCCATGCGCTCATGAAAGAGTATTATAAAAATCCTGAGGCCACCAAAGAGGCCTTGAAGGATGGCTGGCTTCACACTGGTGACATCGGCGAATTCACCTCTGAGGGATTCCTCAAAATCACTGATCGCAAAAAGGATCTGATCAAGACCAGCGGCGGGAAATACGTTGTGCCTCAGAAGATTGAGAACATGGCCAAGATGAAACCGCACATTTCTCAGTTCGTGGTGATCGGAGAAAAAAGAAACTACGTCACCGCTCTTGTCGGTATTGAGAAGGAATCCTTTCTCCATATGCTTGATGAACTCAACCTTCCTTCAGACTGCAGCGTGAGTGACCTCGCGAAGAGTCCGAAAGTGAAGGAGCTTATTCAGAGTGAAATTGATGAGCTCAATCAGCACCTGGCGCAGTTTGAGACGATCAAGAAGTTCACCATTGTGACTGAAGAATTCACGACGGATAACTTCCTCACACCGTCTCTGAAGATCAAACGTAAAGTTGTTTCTGAGAGATACAAAAAAGAAATCGAAGAAATGTACGCCTGATTACTGAGCGGTTCCTGAAGCAGCTTCGCCGTGAAGGAAGAAGCGATCATCGTTACACTCGCGCGGAAGATCCTGACACTGATTCTCTCTCGGATCTTCGGGAATTTTCATACTGCCGTCACGCGCGGCCTTGTTGTGGCCCATCGTCGCGAAGACTTCACATCTTTCATAGTTGGCCGCACGTCCACCTCGACAATCACCGGCAGCAATTCTTTCAAACTGCTGAGGCAACAGGAGTGGTTTTCCATTTCCAGGAGAAGTCACTACCAGAGTACACTTTCCATTTTCACATTGAAGAGGATCACTGACATTCTGATGGCCAATTGAGGGAGCATCTGCGAGCGCCTTCGCTCCAGCTGGACAAGTCACTCTTGGAATATACTCCTGTGTACGAAGTTTCATCTGCTCCATTATCCGACGGCAGAAATTGTTTCCTTCACCCGCGGGACAATTGCAGTCGTAAGTCTGAACCCCGACCCACAGAAAAGTTTGGTTGGCAGCGCTACCTGAGGGCCCGATAGTGTAATGTGGCTCATAGGAGCGGAAAACGAAATGATTACCTTCTTCGGTTTGTAGCTCAAAGGGTTTTGCAGGAAGCGTTCCATTCGGTAATGCAGCCGTAGGCACAAAATGGCAAAACTGCTGTTTTACCGGATTGCTACTGGAATCGAATGAAATGATCTGATCATCCGTTACTGAAGTTTCGGTATTGAGAAAATTATCTCCGTTCATTCCCAGGTAGAGTTTTCTCGCCTCCGGTGAATGATTCATGATTCTCTGGCATTCATCATTGCATTCACAGCGTGACGTCTGTGGAACGGTCGACCGGAACGATTCAAGAATATTTCTCATGTAAGACGGTTCAGAAGTCACCGCCCGACAACGCCAATCAATGTAACGTGCTTTGAGGAGTGCGCCAGTATTTCGATCGTAAGTGGAATCGTCTTTGATTCCCTCAAAATACTCATCGCAAAGTCCAAGCATGTGGAGGACTTCATGGCCGATCGTCGCGCACTGAAAATTACTTCCGAAGTTAGCCGCATTCCCACGGTATCTCGCCGGTTCACGGGTAACATTAATATCGTAGGCATCTGGTCTTTGTTCACGAGGAAGTCTTGAAGCTTCGGAGGGACTCAAAACTTGAATGTCGAGTTCCTTCCCCGGGCCGAGAAGATAAGGCGCCATTTCCTGCAAACACGTTGCAGTTCTTGAGCGCATACTGTCGGCAAGCCCTGGTACATCGGATTTAAATTTCAGATTGAGAACGGCACGGTAGCGGCCATTACCAAGATTTTTGAAAAGAAAGTTTCCGGATTTGTATCCACCCGACTCTCGATGCATGAGACGAAACTCATTCGGCCCCACTTCCGCCGGACACCGGTTTGCTTTTTTCGGAACCTGCTCACTCAGTACCTGCGCGAGTCTTGAAACATCGGGATTATCGTTACACTCGACGATGGGTTCAGGTGGAGGGTTACTCAGAACAGTGGCCGCAGTATTCGCTGCATCCTGAACAGAATTTTGGGCAAAGGCCGGAATAAAGACGAGCCCCAGGAGGGCGATCATCATTTTCACCCTACCAGTATATGAGAATTCGAAGTTTTACTGGCGTACGGGCAAAATCTCCCTCCGAAACCCGAGCTTTCCGGTCGACTCGACGCAAAAGAAATCAAATTCTGACTTTGACAATAACGCCCAAGTCTTTTAAAACTGGAGATTCCTAAATCAGATAAGAGGTAAATATGGCCCGTGTGACCGTCGAAGATTGTCTTGAGCACGTTGAAAACCGTTATGAACTCGTTCATCTCACTGCTAAACGCGTGAAGCAACTCCGCGAAGGCGACGATGCTCAGGTTCGTTCTAAGAATAAAGAAGTTGTTACCGCTCTCCGTGAAATCGCTGCTGGTAAAGTGAAGCACACTCTGAAGAGCGAATACGATTCAGACGAATTCTAAGAAAAAGAAATTCATCAAAATAAGAAAGCCACCTTCGGGTGGCTTTTTTATTTTCACTTAACGTAGATTTGTCCGCCACCGTAAGGAGTGCAGATAGTTGGTGGATGGATCTTCTGGCAATAAAGATCGCGCGCAAAGGGCGATGTCTTCACCGCCTTCCCTTCGTCGATCTCAAGCACTTTCTGGAGATCCTCGGTCACCCGATAACCCTTCGTGAGTTTCCAGTCGAGCTTCTGCAGTTTTTTAAAGAGCCCATCGAGCTCAGCATAGTACTTTGACTCCGGCATCACCCGATAGTCATTCACGAGTATCACCGCCTGGTGTTTCAAAAGTCCTGCAACTTCATTGAAGCTTGAGCCTTTGGTTTTCAGGTAATCATCCACTTCTTTGAATTTTGCGCCATACTCGTCAATCTTCTTCATGACGGTTTTGTAATCTTCATTCACTTTTTCAAGTTTCAGAATGCCGATCGCGTAGTCACGATCTTTCAGATCAAAGTAATTTGAAGTTTTTTCGAAAGTAGCATTGGTCTCGTTCAGGATAAATTTCTGTGAGGCGACTCCTTCAGGAGTTGAACGGTATTTCCCGAACGTTGAAGAGTAAGCGGTAGCAGAAAAGAGAACGGCGAGAAGGAAGTATTTCATTGTGCCACCGATCCTAAGAACTGATTGTCATCGCCACAGGCGGCAGGTTTACTCGCGCAAGCGCTGCTCTCCTGAGGAATGTAAGCATACTCTGAACACTGTTTAAACGTAGCCGATGGAGTCGACATACATGAGCCAGTAAGGATTTTGTCGAACTGGTTTGAAGTGAGGAGCGAAGGACGACGAGGCACTGTCACGAGTGTAAATGAGTTTGCACCCACTGAAGTTTGCGCTCCCACCGCCGCATCTGATTTTCCACTAACAGGTTTGGTATTATAAGGACAATCTTCCGCCTGGGGATTTTGTTTCAGCACTTCCGCAGCTTGCTGGAAGGCCGCCGGGCAATCAGCATCATCCACCGGACAAGTACAAGTCACGTTCCGGCGACCAATCATGAAATTGCCGCCCGATGAAAAGACGCTTCTCTGTTGGAAAGTAAGCGTGCCGCCGGTGGCCTGGACGTCCACGTAGGCCTTGTCCGGATCCGGAACATTATCCATCGACACTGTAGTGAGGAATTTGGGGTTCGGACAAAGATTGGAGCGAGCGCCGAGGATTGGATACGGAGATGAAGTCATGAGAAGTTTTCTCTGCGCGAGACTTTTCTGATCGTTGTTGCGAAGAGCACTCCGACAGGCCTCATCCACACATTCACAAGTCATCTGCTGCGAGACCGATGCATTGTATGCTTCGATGTGATTCTTCATGATCGATGGCCCTTTAGGTACCACCCGACAGCTCCACTCTTCAGCGCGCGAACGT
>JBJMLZ010000081.1:0-13776 GCA_045805035.1 Bacteriovoracaceae bacterium | reverse complement strand
GATACAAAGGATCACGCGTCTTGAGCGATCTATGTTCTCAAGCATCGACATGTCACAAAGATCAATCGTGAGTTGATCCTGAGAAAGAGGAACAAGCGAAGTCCGCGGCTGATTGAGTCCAACCACTTCATGGAGAAGTTTCAGAAAGAAGAGATCAACTTTCACTTCCCGGTCAGAAAGCTCCTTGATCGCCTGAATCGCACTCTCGTAAAGCTCAATCGCTTTCAGGAGCTTGAAGGAAGTGATTTGTCTTTTCCATCCGGAAAGAACCGCCCGGACTGTATCAAGCGTATTCACTCCCCGGCATTCGCCTCTCAGGTAGTCATGAACTTCCAGGAGTTCACTTTGAATGATTTCATGCGGGATTTTGAAAGAAACTTTCCGTGATGGAACGATATCGATATGAGAAGACGAAAGCTTCGAGACTCCGAG
Source organism: Bacteriovoracaceae bacterium (assembly GCA_045805035.1). Lineage (GTDB taxonomy): Bacteria > Bdellovibrionota > Bacteriovoracia > Bacteriovoracales > Bacteriovoracaceae > Peredibacter. The sequence continues at coordinate 13,344 of JBJMLZ010000081.1, read as the reverse complement.
GAGAACCTGATCTTGATCCTTCAGGAGATTTTTCAGAGTGAGAGCAACCTCGCGCGAATTCACTTCATACCATGTGGAACGCGGACTCTTTCTTTCACCCGGTAAAACTTTTTCGTCACAGTGGCTGTCCATGAGCCAGCTGATCCAGTCTGATCTTTTGAGAATTGATTTCAAAGAAGCCGGAAAAGGAATGATGACGTCGTAACGAATAGAAAGCGCCTTCAGGAGATCGACTTGCTGACCATTCAGATGCTGGAATCCCCAGAAGACATAAGTCTTCTTCAGTTCTTCGTTCTCTTCTGAGGATCGGAGTGTTTCCGAAAGAAGCTGATAACCGGCGTGCTCATCCATATAGCCAGTGAGCTCTAACAGTTTCCAGAAAAGTGTCACTGCATGACTGATCTCTGCGGGTTCTTCCTCAAGCACCGGCGCGAGTGCTTCTGAATTCAGCGTAAAGCTTCGAAGATCAGAAAAAAGATTATAGGCCTGGATAAATTGCTCGTACGAAAGCTCCGGCAGATACTGATCTTTCAGGATCCCGAAGATGAGAAGGAGCTCAGATTTTCTTTTGATGTCAGGTTCTGACTTTCCTTCAAAGAGAGTCTCAACGAGAAAGCCGGTGAACTTCACGATCGTAACGACATCTGCGGCATCAGGATTTTTCAAACGAGTGCGGAGACCATCGGCCTTGACCGGACTGGGTGTGATGAATTGTTTCTCACCTGGCAGAGACTCCAGATGAGTGAGAAGCTGGTCCTTCTGCTCGAAATAAACAATCTGCATCATATGAGTCTTGATTCTACCTTTTGGGTGATCAAAGATTAACAAAAAACCCAGTCTAGGATATAAATTATGGGTCTCAATTCCTGGGACATTTCCGGAGTACCCTATGCTGGCCGTCAGTCGTCTTTACAGTTTTCTGGATCACAAAGAAGGATTCAACATCCATTTTCTTGAGGGCCAGAAACTTATTCACGATCTGGTGCTCCTCCATCCCATGAAAGGTTCCGGATTTGCGTATTTCCGTGACATGTTTCTGGGACTTATGCCGGTCATTTTCTTTCTGAAGCCCGGCGAGAGTCTTGGCATCTATCTCGACTCGGAAAATCCGTATTTCCGGCTAAAAATTGAAACCAATAGTGCCGGCCATACCCGCTGCCTTTTATTACCTGAAGAATTTAATGTTTTCCCCATGAAAATTTCCGGCCAAGTCCGGGTGACGAAGATTTTTTCCGGCGGGAAAACTCCTTACACCTCGATGATGGACCTGAAAGAAATTGAATCCAAGGAAGTGTTCAACCAGATTCTTCGCGAGTCTTATCAGACCAACAGTGAAGTCATCGTGAGCGAAACTTGTGACCAATCATTGATGGTAACCAAGCTTCCGGGATCCGCTTCGGTCGTCGTTCAGGATGAAGGAAAAGTCAGGAAAGAATTCATCAAAAAGCATCAAGCCTTTTTCCATGAAGTCTTCGAGAGTGCCACGGATGACATCGAAAAAATCGTGAAGATTTTTGAAGACCGAGGCTTTGCGTATCTCGGTAGCCGGCAAGTGAACTTTTACTGTCCATGTTCACAGGAAAGAATGGTTCTGAATCTTCGTGGCCTTTACGCCAATGACATCGATCATCTCTTCGAAGGAAAAGATGAAATCATGGTGAAATGTGATTACTGCCGGAAGGAGTATCACATTTCAAAGAGCGATATCTTAGGATCTTAGTCGTTCAGCTTTTCAAACTTCACAGTCTTTATATATTTGCCAGTAAGTGTTCTGTTGCAGTTTGTGATTTCGACGATGCGGATATCGTGCTTCGATCTCATTTCTTCTTCGACGTTAGCAAGTGTCGCAGACTTTGCTGCCTCGGAACAAAGTTCCTTGGAATCGGCCTTGATTTCGATCTGAACTCTGTTGTCGGCAAACGCAGAAACGGTTCCCAGGATCATAATTGAAGCTAATAACATTTTCATTTTTTTCTCCTCAGTGAGTTTCATCGCCCATGATAGGGTGACGGTAAGAAAAAATGAGAAGATGAGAATTTTTTTCAGACTGAAAAGACACTGTCTAAGTCTTAGTCAGTGCCCTTTTAACGCTTAAATGGATTGATGATTTTAAGTTCAAGACCTTGTTGCTTCGGCCCTGAGAGAATCCGCTCAAAAACATCTGAATCATCATAGATCCCGCAGAAGTTTTCTGCTCTCGCACCCGAGGCGAGAACCATGTTCATGAGTTCCGGTCTCTTCACATTCGCGTTCACGCCGCCCTTATCAAATTCATACCAGGGCTTGCCCTGATCCGGCATATCGATGAAACGCGAGTCAGCGGTCGTGAGCATGACGAGAGCATCGCTTGAGTCTTTGGCAATTTTCAGGAAGTAAGCATATGTGTGCTCAAGATCGGCGAGGATTTCCCGCGCACGCACGAAGTCCTTGTTCTCGAGTGCTTCAAGATAAGTGAAATCGCGAATGATCAACACATGCCTTCTCGTGTGACGGGCAAGTCGCTCGTAAACTGCGATCGTATCTTCGTAAATCGTGGTCGAACAACTTTTGGCGCCGCAAGTGCGGTCATAATAAATCTTGTTAAACTCAAGCGGCACTTCGCTCGGATGCCATGTGGTCGCGCCGGAAGGAGCAAGCTGACGTTGCCAGATATAAATGTTACTCAGGAAGGTCAGACCTTTTTCTCCGCACTGATTAAGTGAGACGAGACTTTTTTCCGTATTCGCTCCGATTTCCAGGATTCCTGTCTGATAGCCACTCTCGGAAAGGTAACTCCAGATCGGGCGTTGGGAAGCATCTTCACAGGATCCGACGATATTTTTCTTTCCGGTAATCTGAGAAAGAAAGCTCGCGCGTGCCGTAGGACGAAGCTGATAGAGATTGTAGGTCCAGCTTTTCCCGAAGCAGATGTTTTCTTCAAATGACGTGCGACTTTCCGCTTGTTCGCGGAATCTCAGCATCGAGAAATGATCTTCCTCCAGGCCCGCGACCTGAAACCAGACAACCCGCAGAGGAAGAATTCCGAACTGATGCTTCTGGAGGTTAAGGCTCGTGATCTGAGCGCAGCCCATGAGAGATAAAAATAGTATCCACTTCATCCGAGATTTCCTTGTGCGTGCGAGAGTTCTTCCACGTGGACCTTCACGCCGAGACTTTCCTCAAAGAGGAAAAAATAAAAGAGCGCGTAAGTAAGAAGCGCGTCTCCCAGAACGAATGGCCAGTATGAATTCATGAGGGCGAGTGACTGATAGAGAACGAGAAAGAAAATCATCTTGAAGTACATTCTTTTCTGATGACGTGCTTTTCCTACTGAAATACTAAGGAATCCCCCACCAATGAGAACGCAGACTCCGAAAAAAACGTCCGCATACGCGGGAAAAAAAGCAAAAAACAACAGGCCCGCAATGAGCGGCAGGCGAGAAATTACTTTTTGCTGCATGAGAGAGATGCGGCCGACGGTGCCAAAAACCTGGAGAAGAAGCGAGAGACTTCCTGCGACGAGCGGAAGTGTTCTCCAGCGCAACCAGACAAATGGCGGAACAATTCCGAGTCCCACTGCGCCCTTCATTCCGAAGTAGATCGCTGCACAGAATGAAACAATGTACATAGTGAGACGTCCCGGATGGTTCGGTAAACCAAACCGGACGATGAGTTTTACGAATGAGTAGGCTGCGAAGAGCCCTAAGGCAACATTCACCAGCGTGAGGAAAGAGCTATCCATCATGGCGTCTCATAGCTAGAATAATAATCTGATTATATTCATTTTTGTGGGAAAGTCTCAGCGGGATTTCTACAAAATTTGACTCAAGGCTAAGTCACACGGTCAGCGAGGAGGACTATGGATTACGCAAGCCCGGCTTCAAGAGAAATCATGTGGATGATTCCGACGTGGATGAAGTTCGCTATGTACGGATCTCTTCTCGTCGCCACTTACTTATTCGTTCAGGGCCTTCTTCCTAAATTCAAGTACGTCACGAATGGCATCGCTAACTGGAAAGTTCAGGTCGATCCGAAAAAATGGAATATCGAAAATTTTCTTCGCACGATTTTTTTCCAGGGAAAAGTTCAGCGTGACAGATATGTGGGAATTTTCCACTCGTTTATCTTCTACGGATTCCTCACTCTTTTCATTGCAACAGAGCTTGTAGGTATTCACGCCGACACTCCTTTCAAGATTTACACCGGCACAACTTACAAAGTGATTTCTTTTCTCGCTGATATTGGCGGCTTTCTCGTTCTTCTCGGAATCGGCATGGCCTACTACCGCCGCTACGTCGTGAAAAAACAATTCCTCTCGGCAACCAAGCCGAAGCAGGAAATGTTCATGTACAGCATGCTAATCGCCCTCATCGTGGTGGGATATATCCTCGAGGCGATTCGCCTTTACGTGACAAACTTCCCGGATGGCGAGCGCTTCTGGTCTCCGGTCGGTTTCACGCTCGCTGGATTCCTGGGATTCCTTCGCCCGCAGCAGGACACACTGATCACCACCTACCAGGTGATCTGGACTTTGCACATGCTGAATACGATGGCGTTCGTCGTATCACTTGCGTACACAAAATTTTTCCACATCCTCGTTCTTCCCTTCAACGCCTTGATGACACAGTATCGTCAGGGTGCGGTTCTTAAGCCGATGGATTTTGCCAATGAAAGTGCAGAAACTTTCGGCCTTGGTAAAGGTTCTGAGACAACACTCAAGATGCGCCTTGATCACCTTGCGTGTGTTGAGTGCGGACGTTGCACTCAGGTGTGTCCGGCCAATCTCGCGGACAAACCCCTCGATCCGAAACTTATCGTCACGAAGATGAGAGACGTGATGGCAAAAGACGGAATGGAAGCGCAGTTCTGGGGAGAAACTCCGGTGTATGGTTCGTCTGAGCTTGATGCCTGTACAACTTGTGGCGCGTGCATGGAAGAGTGTCCGGCCAACATTGAACACGTTCAGATGATCATGGATCTCAAGCGCTACAAGGCACTCACTCTCGGTGATCTTCCTCCGGCAGCAGCAGATGCCACTAACAAAATTAAAAAGAACGGCAATCCTTGGGGGATTTCTCAGGATGATCGCTTCAACTGGGCACAAGGTCTCGAAGTTCCGGTGATTGAGGCCGGCAAGAAAGTGGATTACCTCTACTACGTTGGTTGCGCAGGTTCTTACGATGCTTCGAACCAGAAAGTCGTAAAAGACACTGTGGCACTTCTTAAAAAAGCGGGAGTTTCATTCGCGGTCATGGGAAAAACCGAAAAGTGCAACGGTGATCCGGTAAGAAGATTCGGTGACGAGTATTCGTTCTACGAAATCGCCATCGAGAACATCGCCAACATGAGACAATACACTTTCGATAAAGTGGTCACGCATTGTCCGCATTGCTTGCACACGATCGGAAAAGAATACGCCAAATTTGATGACGGGGCCTTTGAGACCGTTCATCACACGGAACTTCTCGCTGATCTTCTTCGCACCGGAAAACTCAAGGCGCTGAAAGAAGTCGCGAATGAACTCACGTTCCACGATCCGTGTTACCTTGGCCGCCATCATGGCGCTTACAATTCTCCGCGCGACATCCTGACTGCGATTCCGGGCGTGAAGCTCAAGGAAATGGAAAAGAACAAGGACAAGGCCCTCTGTTGCGGCATGGGCGGCGGAAATATGTGGTACGAGCTTCCGGAAGGGAAGCACCTTGCGGAAAATCGCCTCGAGCACATCGGTGACGTGAATGTTCCGAAGCTCGCGACCGCCTGTTCTTATTGCATGATCAACTTCAACAGCTCCAAAGGCACGGTGAAAAAGACCGAGGAGCTTCAGGTGGAGGACGTTGCTTCGATCCTCGCCCGCTCTGTCCTCTGATTCATTCTTAATGGGGCCTTTCGGGGCCCTTTTTTTTTTTTGCCACTTCGCTACTGTATTGCGATCATTTATCCATGAGGAAATTGATCCTTCCGATTCTGGGGCTTCTGTCGCTACCGCTGTGTGCACAGACTGCGCTGGAGACTCCGAAAAGCACCGAATTTCCCGGGGTCCTCGAGACCTTCGAAAAACTTATCCAGGTCGACAACACCAGATTCAAAAAGAAAGTCGACCTTCTCATCAAGAACGGAAAAATTCTTTCTGACTCAGGCAGCGTTTCGAATCTCGATCTTGAGCCTGATTTCCTGAATTCACTTATTCTTCATTCTGATCCAGGTTATCTCCGTCTCGCGGGCCAGGCGAAGTGTCGCTTTTACGATACGCTCATCACTGATCTTCTGAGAGATGCGGAAGGAAGAGTGAAGAACGTCATCGTCACCTACGTGACAAAGGATGCAAAACGGGAAACTTCCGTCCTCAGTAAAAAAGACTTCCTTCAGAAGGTCGTGAACGTTGAGTGTCCGGAGTCCGTGAAGCTCATCAGTGAGATGTCGATCAAGAATCTCAGCACTTCGATGAAAGACGTGAACTTCGATCTACCTACCGGTGAAGAGCAATGCCACAACATTCATCTAGCATGGCTCAGTAACCCGAAGACACCTTACCTCTGCCAGATTCATGAATACATTTCTGAGGCGAATACGAATGCCGGTGATCCGAGCGATCTCGCGCAGAGAAAATCAGTGGCAAAGGTTCTTGAACAAAAAATCTCTGCTCCGAACCGCGAGTACCTCGCCAACATCTGCACACATCTCGATGATGAGAAACTTTTCTGCCAGGATTTCCTCTACGTTTCTTTCTGGAATAAGATCGCCAATGGCCAGGCAAGCAAATTCTACGCGGATGAAATTTGTAAACGGGCACTAAAAACCGGAACCCTTTCTGATCTTCAGCTCCGCGAATGTCTTGCGAGAATTAAGAAAGAAAGCGACATCTGTCTTTATCCGGCGAACATCACCGCTCTCGTTCCTCAGATGGAATGTGATCTTCTCTCGACTGCGCTGAACTATAGTTCGTTCCGTTCAGACTATAACGATGCGCCGGTGACAAGCGATCAGCTCGGTGTAACGAATCTCGCGCGGATTGTTCTCAATGCCACGAATTCTCCCATTAGAACTTATCAGGGGCCACCTTCCGTGATCTCCGCGGCGGAAACTTTCATCTTCAATGAGAAATTTGATAACGAAGAGAAGTGGCAGCTTGAGGCCTGCTTTGATAACCAGATCACTAATCTCGAAGTTTGCCAGCAGATCATCATTGGAAAATACGATAACCTCCGCCAATCTTACACGACTGCAGTGGAAGACATTCTGAAGAAGACCCGCGGTGCAGACAGCAGAGTTTCATGTGATATGGTTTCTGAAAGAGAGTTCAATCCACTTCTTCTGAAATACAAGACCGGCTGTCACATCGTTTATGATCCGGTTGATTGCCAGATCTCAAGATGCCCGCATCGGATCATCTACAACGATCGTGCGATCACTCACATCAGAATCAAGTCGAATCTCTCAATTGATTATTTTCCTCTGAATATTCCTTCCGAGCGTACTTCCCAACACTACATTCTTGCCAACGATTTCCAGCGGGGAGCGAAGAACCTCAGTAACCTTTCCTCGATCATTTCGTTCTTTAAAAAGACCAAGAAGGGAGTGATTCACGGAATTGGATGTGCCGAACATCTTCTCCCTACTTTCTTCAAGCTCCGTGCGATGAACCAGTGCTCACCGCTGCCGTTTATCATTGATGGCATGGTGAAAACTGAAGACAAAACTGTACTCGTGACCAGAACTGCGATCGATTCGCTCCAGGCCCCGCGCCTTATCAGCTGGAGCAATGTCTTCTCGAGCGTGAAATCCTATCAACTCCTTCATCCGATGAGGCTTTGGACAATGTATGGGATGGATTAGTCTCTTTGTCCTCGCCTTCTCTGCCTTTGCGGCACCGAAGACAGTGGGACCGGAAAAACTTCTCACGAAACACGCTATCGAAGCGATCCGCTACATCGATGGAGATGGCAGAGTCGCGTACGTCAGAAAGCGTCCGGGAGTTCTTGGTATCGTCAGTAGCTTTCGTTCCGAAGAATTCGTGACTGACACTCCTCAAAGTGATTTTGTGGTTGTCGCTTCTCCGATGAAAAGAAAAGTCATTGTTGAGATCATCAAGAATCAGCACACCGTCTTCAATATCATGCGCTCAAACAAGCTCATGATGTTCAACTGGGGCGAAACCAAGGGGAAAGAAGTCGGAAACGGCATGTCCGCGCGCCTTCACATGAGTGATGAGTGGCTGACTTATTACCGCGCGGAAAAACGCTCGATCGTGGTGAGAAATCTGATCACAGAAAAAGAGTACGAAATCCGTCTTGGTGCCAAGACCAACTATTACTTCATTCCTGAGATCGTGATGGTGGCCTCAGATCTCGTGGTCTACACCGAAATCAATGACCAGAATCTCGGTGCGGTGATTTCCTACAACCTTCTGACGAAGAAGTCTGAAGTGATTTATAAGTCCACGCAGACCGCGACGAAAATGGAGCTTTGCCAGGCACAGAACTATCTTGCGATCGGCGAATTCCCCTATGATGGAGTCAATCGCGGAAGTAAGATCATGCAGCTTCCGGTTCTCTCAACGTTCAATCTCGGCGGCTTCTCAACTCTCTATGAGTCCTCCGAGCAGGACGTCGGAAACATGGTTTGCGTGGATGACGGGATCTATTTCATCAAAACTACCAATCAGAATACGGACCTTGGTATCAAGACCACCGACGCAGTAAAGCTCACGTTGAAGAATTCGCAGATCATTCAGAAAACGAATATCGGAACGGTGACCCAGCTTCTGAATATGGATGGAAGAGTGCTTCTTCCTCACCGCGACGCTTTTTATGTCCTCGAAGGTGAATACAACCTGAGTTCGGAAACCCTGAAATCGCCGCCACTGAAAGAGGAGCGTCCATGATCTGGAAAATTGCTCTCTTATTCTTCTCTTTCAGCGCTTTTGCTTTCAATAAAGACTTTAAGACGAATAACGACCGCGTTCCTTATGAATTCCAGCTTCTCTTCACGAGCATGAAGCTGGAAGTGAAAACTCCCATCGAAAAAGTTCAGCTGGTCGGAATCTGTAAAGAGCTTGATGACAACCTCGCGTTTCTCGCCAAAGAACATGTCTTTCTTTTTCTGAAATCAGAAGTCATCAAAGACACACTCGAGTATAAGTTCGCCAAGGTCAGGCAGTTTGATCTCACCGCGAGCCTCATCGATCGCCTCGATCGGGACCTGAAGAAAAAAGAACAGTACCTGAATCCTTTCGCCCTCTGGATCTGGCGCTCGATCATTGCCGAGCTCAATCTCCGTCGCGAACACGGCCTCATTACGCAGAAAAGTTTCAACGCTCGCGGTTTTGAAGGCGCCAAGCTCAACGAGGCCCTGCGCTTTGAAAAATACCTCCGCTATCTCATGCCGTGGATTGATAAGATGGACGCGCTTTCACCGGGCGATTTCAACACTCTCACCAAAGACGTTGGTTGGGTGATCCTTCGCCGGATCAATGATCGCTCGCTTCTCTTCAAAAAGTTTTCATCGACCGCCGCGGGTGACACAAAACTTCCGCTGTTCAATATTCCGGCAAAACTTCTCGAGCTGAACCCGGATGACATCAAGGACATTCAGAACGAAAAACTCCTGCCTGCTTCACTCAGGGAGGAAGGTGCGCGCGAAAAATCCGAGGCCTCCGAGGCAGTTGAGAAGGTCACCCCGACGGACATGAGTCCGCTCTCTGAGGAAATCGACAAAATCGGCCAGTAATGACGCCTTGCAATTCGCTATAATAGCTTGTTTCCCAACGAGCGAAGGCAATCCCATGGCACTCACGAAAACTCCTTACCGCGGTACCCGCGACTTCTTCCCCGCTGATATGCGGTTGAGAAATTTTATTTTTCATAAAATGGCGGAAGTCTCCGAACAGTTTGCGTACGAGCCTTACGATGGTCCACTCCTAGAAGAAGTGGAACTTTATCTCGCTAAATCCGGCGAAGAGCTGATCAACGAACAAATTTATTCTTTCATCGATCGAGGCGAGAGAAACGTGGCGATTCGCCCGGAGATGACTCCGACCCTCGCTCGCATGGTGGCCCAGGTCCACAGAGAAATTCCGAAACCGATTCGCATGTACGCGATCCCGAATCTCATGCGCTATGAAAAACCGCAGAAGGGTCGCCTTCGCGAGTTCTGGCAATACAACGCGGATATCTTCGGTGCGGGAATGCTCGGTGAGCTTGAGATCATTCAACTCGCGGTCGCGATCATGAAAAGTTTTGGCGCGCAGTCTTCTCAGTTCAGCGTTCTCATTAATGACCGAAGACTCGTGGATCATGTGTTTCACAACATGATCGGCCTTGATGCCGCTGCCAACAAGAAGCTCTACAAGCTCGTCGATAAGAAAAATAAAATGCCTACGGAGAAATTTGCGTCCGAAGTAAGAACGATCATCACGGATGAATCGAAAGCTCAGATCTTTGAGAAGTATACCGCTCTCAAAACCGCGGAAGACGTGAAGAATTTTATCGGTGAGACTCCGGTGCTTGAGATTTTCCGAAAGCTCAACGATATGGGTCTTTCTGATTATGTTTCTTTCGATCCATCGATTGTGCGCGGCCTCGACTACTATACCGGCGTGGTGTTTGAGATTTTTGACAAGCACCCGGATAATAACCGCGCGGTTGCCGGCGGTGGCTCTTACGCCAATCTCCTTCAGATTTTCAACGAACCCGCGCTGGAAGGTGTCGGCATTGGTCTTGGTGAAGTTCCGCTCACCGAATTTCTGAAAGCTCACGGCCTCATGCCGGATTTCTCCAAAGCGAGTGTCGATTATCTCGTTGCCTACCTTGTTCCCGAAGCGGAAGGAGCAGCAATGAAATTCGCCAATCACCTACGTCACAAGTGGGGCGTGAAAGTCGAAGTCATGCTCGGAGAAACGAAGCCGAAGAAAGTCTTCACGTATTCCGAGAAAAAAAATGTCGTAACCGTCTGCTTCTTTGGTGAACAAGAAATGAAAACCAATACAGTGAAAGTGAAAGACCTTGCCGCAAGAACGGAAGAGACTCTCACGATCGAAGATTTTTATAAGAAACTAGGAACTGAATAATGGAAATCGAAAATAATCTCCCGAAGACCTTCGACCCCGAAGGAGCTCAAGATAAATGGTATGAAGAGTGGCTGAAAGCAAAAAGCTTTAAGCCGAGACCAGGAAAGCAAGGCAAGACCTTCACGGTCCTCATGCCGCCGCCGAACGTGACCGGTAAACTTCACATGGGCCATGCGCTCGATGCGACGACTCAGGATGCGCTCATTCGTTACAAGCGCATGAAGGGTTTTGAAACGCTCTGGATTCCAGGCACCGATCACGCAGGGATTTCTACTCAGGCAGTGGTGGAAAAGCTTCTCTGGAAAACTGAAAAGAAAAATCGTCATGACTACGGCCGCGAAGAATTCCTGAAAAAAGTCTGGGCGTGGAAAGAAGAATACGGCAGCGAGATCGTCAATCAGCAGAAAAAAATGGGCATCTCGTGTGACTGGGATTACTCCACTTTCACGCTCGATGAAATTCCGAACAAGGCAGTGAAGAAATTCTTCGTTATGCTTTTCAACGAAGGGTTAATTTACCAGTCAGACCGTCTGGTCAACTGGGACCCCGTTCTTCAGTCCGCGATCTCTGATGCGGAAGTTGAACACAAAGACGTGAAAGGTTTCTTCTATTACGTAAAATACAAAGTGAAAGAAGAAGATGGGCGCGAACTCATTATCGCCACCACTCGTCCGGAGACGATGTTCGCGGATACCGCAGTGGCAGTGAATCCAAATGATGAACGATTCAAGGATCTCATCGGGAAAACCGCCATCGTTCCTATCTGTAATCGTGAAGTGCCGATCATTGGTGACGAGCACGTTGATATTGAAAAAGGAACCGGTTGCCTCAAGGTCACTCCGGGCCACGACTTCAACGACTTTGAAATCGGCAAACGCGCAGGTCTTCCGATCATCAACATTCTCAACAAAGACGGCACATTCAATAACAATGCGCCGGAGATTGAAGGAATGAAACCGAAAGATGCGCGCGCGGAAACAGAACGCATTCTTACTGAGCTCGGTTCACTCGTTGAAAAGAAAGAACACATGCATCCGGTGGGCCACGGCCAGCGCTCGGATGAAATTGTTGAGCCAATGGTCTCTAAGCAATGGTTCCTGAACACGACTCAGATGACAGAAGATGCAGTGAAAGCGGTTGAAGATGGCGATATGACTTTCTTCCCGAAAGGCTGGGAGAATACTTACTTTGCGTGGCTAAAAAATCCGAAAGACTGGTGTATCTCACGTCAGCTCTGGTGGGGACATCAGATCCCGGTTTATTACTGCCGTCACTGTGATGCTAAATGGGCGGCAGAAGTTGATCCGCAAGAATGCGTTCAGTGTAAAGGCAAAGACTTCTTCCAGGATCCGGACGTTCTCGATACATGGTTCTCTTCGGGCCTCTGGCCTCTCTCCACTCTCGGCTGGCCTGATGAGAAAGCGATGAAGGAAAAGGGCTTTGATAAGTTCTATCCGAATGAAACTCTCATCACTGGTTTTGATATCATCTTCTTCTGGGTTGCCCGCATGATGATGATGAGTATGAAAGTGACGGGTAAAGTTCCTTTCTATCACACTTACATTCATGCGATCGTCCGCGATAAGCAGGGCCGCAAGATGAGTAAGTCTCTTGGGAACGGGATTGATCCACTCGATATGGTGAAACAATACGGGGCAGACGCGATGAGATTCACTCTCGCCGCCGGCTCTGGTTACAATCGCGACCTGAATCTTGATCCGGAGAGAATTGAAGGTTACAGAAATTTCGTGAACAAGCTCTGGAACGCGTTCCGTTTTGTGTATCCCTTCCTGGATAAAGCAAAAGATGAACTTCCGGTGAAATCTGAATGGCATCTTCACGATAAGTGGATTCTCGCTGAGCTCAATGATGTGGCCAAACTCATGAACGAATCGATGGATGTTTACCGCTTCGATGACGCGAGCTCCGCGATTTACTCATTCGTGTATGACAAGTTCTGCTCATGGTACATCGAGCTTTCGAAGAACATACTCTACGGCAACAATGAGCGTGAGAAAGTGATCCGCGCGACCATGCTGAAGTATTGTTTCCGTCGTATCGTGAATCTACTTCACCCGATCACTCCGTTTATCACTGAGGAAATCTACTCGTATCTCTCAAACGGCAAAGATCTTCTCGTCACTCAGGACTACGTTGAGTATGACAAGAACCTCGAGAATGCTGAAGTGTCTGAGCTCATGAACAAGTTCATCGAAGTTACGACCGGTATCAGAAACATCCGCTCGCAGGTGAATATGAAGCCGAAGGACGAGATTGATGTCCGTCTTTTCTCGGAT
>JBJMLZ010000080.1:0-5789 GCA_045805035.1 Bacteriovoracaceae bacterium | reverse complement strand
CCGCCACACTTTCAGCTTCGCGGATTACTACGATCCGAAACGCATGGGCTTTGGTGCCTTGAGAGTCATCAACGATGATCAGGTTGCTCCGGGCATGGGCTTCGGGACACACCCGCATCGGGATATGGAAATTATTTCGATCCCACTGGCGGGCTCGCTCAAGCATCGCGACTCCGAAGGAAATGCGGCGAAGATCACGAAGGGTGAAGTGCAGATCATGTCTGCCGGCACCGGGATCTTTCATTCTGAGTACAACGCTTCGGAGGATGAGGAAGTGCGCTTCCTTCAGATCTGGGTGATGCCGAAGCGATTCGGAATCAAGCCACGCTACGACCAAAAAACTTATGAGCTGAAAGATAATGAACTCGTTCTCGTCGTTTCTCCGGAAGGTGCAGGAACTGCAGTGGGAATTAATCAGGACGCTTATTTTTCTCTGGGCCGCCTCACTCATGGTTCAAAAGTTACCTACGACGTGAAACGCGAAGGCAATGGTGTCTTTGTGTTTGTTCTCGCAGGCTCGCTTGAAGTGAACGGCAGTACACTTGGTACAAGAGACGGAGTGGGAATTTCAGAGACCAATAAGCTTGAGCTTCACGCCACGACGGGAACGGAAGTGCTCTTGATGGAAGTGCCGATGATGGGAGCGCACGCGTGATCAGAACTTCGATCAAAACGAATCTCAGTGTAACTCAAACGAACGGTGAGCATACGATCACCGCCGACGTCGGAAAAGATAACTGCGGTGATGATTCGGCCCTGAGTCCGCATGAACTTCTGGAAGCGAGTCTTGGGGCGTGCACGACGATCACGGTATTGATGTACGCGCGAAGAAAACAGTGGCGATTAAAAGATGTCGTAACGACGGTGAAAGTTGTCTCTGAGAAAGAAGAGATCAATGAGATCTCGCGTGAGATCCAGCTTATCGGCGACATCGATCAGGAACAGAAAGAGCGCCTCATGGAGATCGCCAACAAATGTCCCATGCATAAGTTTCTCTCGAAGAAATCCTCGATCACGACAAAGGCAGTATGAAAAACGAAATCGACATGATCATTGAGGCCCGTGGAAAAGACATCGGAGTTCCGGTGCGAAGAATTCTTCCCTGGGCAAAACGCCGGATGGTGGGGCCTTTTATTTTTCTTGATCACATGGGCCCAGCCTTTCTTCATCCGCCGAGTGATCACATGGACGTCCGTCCCCATCCGCACATTGGTCTTTCGACCCTCACCTGGCTCTTTGAAGGAAAGATCCTTCATCGCGATTCACTTGGATATGTGCAGCTGATTGAACCGGGTGAAGTGAACTGGATGACGGCAGGAAAGGGGATTGCCCACAGTGAGCGCGAACCGCAGGAAGTGCGAACGCACGAGCGCACGATCCATGGCCTTCAGTTCTGGGTGGCGCTGCCGCTCGAGCACGAAGACGTCGATCCGAGCTTTCGTCATTATCCGAAAAAAGATATTCCGGAGATTGAATCCGCGGAACATTCCGTGAAACTCGTCGCCGGAACTTACGAAGGAAAAACGTCGCCGCTGCATGCGTACAGCCCGATGACCTTCATGGTAGTGACCGCGAAGAAAAAAGGACGCTTTGCCTTTGAGCGTTTGGGTCATGATCATGCCCTTTATATCGTGAAGGGAAGCCTTACCGTCGACGGAAAAGAGTATAACGAAACCCAGATGATTGTATTCAAGAGCGGGAGTTCCATTGAAGTGGAACATTCCGCAGATGCGCTCTTTGCTTTGATCGGCGGAGAAGTGTTTCCGGAACCGCGCTACATCTGGTGGAACTTAGTTTCCTCGAGCCAGGAAAAAATTGATAAGGCGAAGGCAGCGTGGTCCAGCGGAACGTTTCCGAATGTGCCGGATGATCATGAACGCATTCCTTTGCCGACGGATTATTAACCGATCATCGTTCTGACCACGATGATGGCCGCCTTGTATTGATCTCGAAGCTTTTGCGGAGGAAACTGAGGTTTTGTTGCAAGTGACGTGAAGTAAACTTCTTTGGTCTCGGGATTGATGAGTTTTACTTCGTACAACATGAAAGTTCTCAACGGACTTTTGACTGGAGAAGTTTAATGTTACCAGTATTATTTATCGGTCATGGTTCTCCCATGAACGCGATTGCGGAAAATACGTACACAAAAATGCTGAACCGACTGGGAGAGGAGCTTCCACGACCACGCGCCATTCTCTGCGTGTCTGCGCACTGGATGACGGAAGGAACGTGGATCACGCACATGGCGCGACCAAAGACCATCCATGATTTTTATGGATTTCCACAACCCTTGTTTGATGTTCAGTATCCCGCGCCTGGTGCGCCCGAGATCGCGGATGAAATTATTCGACAGGTAAAAGATCCGCCGGTGAATGCAGACGACGAAATGTGGGGCCTTGATCACGGAACCTGGGCAGTGCTGAGACACATGTATCCCAAGGCCGACATTCCGGTGATGCAACTTTCGCTTCACCTCGAGCAACCTCCGCTCTATCACTACCAAGTCGGGCAGAAGCTCAAAAAACTTCGCGAAGAGGGCATTCTCATCGTGGGAAGTGGAAACCTCGTTCACAATCTCCGACGGATTAACTGGTCGGAAAAATCGGAACCGTTTCCCTGGGCAGTGGAGTTTGATCAGTGGACCAAAGAAAAAATTCTCGCGCGGGAGGATGAAGCGCTCGTGAATGATTATCTGAAATCAGAAGCGGGCCGCTTGAGTGTGCCGACTCCGGAGCACTACTATCCTTTGCTTTATGTCCTTGGTGCGAGTGATAAGAATGAAAAAGTTCGCTTTCCGTTTGAGGAAATCCATCACTCATCAATTGCAATGAGAAGCTTTGTCATTGGCTAACTAGAGACCGAAGTGGTTCTTGATGAGCTTGAACGCGAGATCGCGAATTACGTCCTGCTCCTGAAGAATTTCATGATACGCGCCCATCATGTGAACGAGCTCACACTTCTTGGCATTCATACAAAACTCGAGCTGCTTCTGCGGCTTCACCGTCATGTCTTTCTCTGCCTGCATAAGAAGAATCGGCATGGAGAGTTTTTTTCCGACGTTTTCAATTCCCTTCATGCCTTTGAAGGCCGAGTCCACCCAGCGAACGGTGACACCACCAACGCCGAGATGTTGATCAACGAAGAGATATTTATTCATCTCAATCCGGTCTGCGGAATGACTGAATGGATTTTTTCCAACGACATCTTCTTCCGGTTTATAAGGGCCCTTCCCCGGAGCGTAACTGTTGCCACGACCGGCGAGCATCAAACTTTTTGCAATCACGCGCGCAACTGAGCCCGGATAAGGTTTGGTGTAGACGTCATACATTGGTGCCGAGAATGCGACCTTATCAAAAGCAGTCGGATGCGTTTCCATGAAACGAGTGGAAATCGCTCCGCCCATCGAGTGAGCGATAAGATAAAGTTTTTCTCCACGGGTCTGTGGCATCACATAATTTTCCATCCACCACGTGAAGTCATTCACGAAGTCCTGGAAGTGTTCAACGTGACACTTCTGTTGGTCTTTCAGAAGTCTTTCGGATTCGCCCTGACCCTGGTGATCGATGAGATAAAAATTTGCGTTCGGGATATCGTGAATGAGCTCGAAGTATTTTTTCATCGGCTCCGACTGGCCGGGAGAGATCACAATGTTCGGAAGCCCCGCGCCCCGATAGTAAGTGCGGTGGCGAACCTTTTTCCCCTGAGCGTTGGTGAACTCCATCGCCGGCACCGAATCTAAAGGGCCGAGAATGTCCCGTTTCCACACGTTCAGATAGTCCCTTTCCGGGATGGCAAACGCGGGCAAGCTTAAGAGCACGAGGAGAAGGAGCTTCATGGGGGGAGGGTATCCCGGAGCGCGATCACGATCAATGAGTTGAGTAAAAACTCCCTTATGTGATAAAGTTCTGGGCATGAAAATCAAAGCAGTTATCTTCGACATGGACGGCGTGGTCGTCAATAATCATGAATATCACTTCAAGGCGTGGATGGATTTCGCTGAGAAATACGGCTTCGAGCTTAATGAAGAGATCTACAAAGACCAGTTCAATGGGAAGACCAACAAAGACCTCTTCCGGATCATTTTTGATGATCCAACCGATGAAGAGATCGCTGCCTATGGTGAAGAAAAAGAATCGATGTATCGCGAGGCCTATTATGATGATCTCGCTCCTCATACCGGACTTCTGGATTTTCTCTCTGCCTTAAAGCGCGGCCGCTACAAAATCGCACTCGCTACTTCTGCACCCACTGAAAACGTGGACTGGGTTCTGGATAATCTCCAGCTGCGTCCGTATTTTGATGTGATCGTGGATGGCACGGAAGTGGATAACGGAAAACCGGATCCGGAAATTTACCTCACCGTTTGCACGAAGCTTGAAGTTGATCCTCAGTATTGCGTGGTCTTTGAAGACTCGCTTGCGGGACTTGAATCAGCGAAAGAGGCGGGTTGTTGTCAGGTGGGAATTGCGACGTCTCATGAACCGTGGGAACTGGAAGGACACACAGAGCACATCATTCATGACTTCACGGAAGTCAAAGGGCTCTGGATGCGGCTCGAGAAGTAAATTTCTTTTACCGGAAGCCATTCACCGGTTTCCTCGAGCGTCCCGTACATCGTCACCAGATAAATTCCGAGATACAAAAAATCTTTGCGGATGCTCGCCTTCTTCTCGAGAAGAAACTTCGACATGCTTACCATGCCGTTCTTCAGGTCTTCCACTTTAAATTGAACGTCCGCAGTCTGAGCGGCACCGAAGTGTCTGCGGAAAATATCCATGATCCGGTCCTGATCGGCCATCGGCCAGTCAAGATTGAGAAGCCCGATCTTCACGAGACCCGATTTGTACAGTTCATCTTTCTCTTCGTAAAATCCGTCATACACTTCGATGAGACCTTCACGGAAACGCGGAGAAAATTTTGTCCAGAGTGGGCCCGGATTCCAGAGAAGAACATCGGTCTCGTGACAGAAATGTTGTGAACGCAGATCGAGGAACACTCCATGCGGAGAAAAGAGCTGGCGGAAATAGAGTGTAAGAATTGTTTTGCCATCACCTGCTTTGAAGGTCGGGCCATTCACCGGTTCATGGCGCACACACAAGGGCAAATCTTTAAGGATTTCTTTCTGCTTTTCGGCGAGCTCAGCGTAACCATCTTTCTGGAGCATCCTGCGCGAAAGTGTCGGGACCTCGCTCATGATTTCCGACCACTCCACGGTTTGAAACAGCACGGTAGGAACGTGCTTCATAAGCTCTTTCAATACGCCGGGAAGAATTCGCATGAAGATCATATTCTGATTATGCTACACTGAGCGGGACATTCACAGGGATTCCATGAAAAAAATCCTGATCGCGGGCGCCAGTGGCTTCATAGGACATGCGTTAATTGAACGACTCCTCACTCATGAGGATGTTGAACTCGTTGGTCTTTCCCGAAACCCAAAAACTTCTCATCATCCGCGCCTCACCTGGAAGCAATGCGATCTCTTTTCGCTGAAAGACATTGAAGTTGCGATGGCGGGTTGTGATGAGGCCTATTATCTTGTGCATTCAATGCTTCCGTCTGCCTCGCTCTCGCAGGGAACGTTTTACGACTACGATCTCATCATCGCTGACAACTTTGGCCGTGCCGCCCGTCTCAATCATCTGAAGCACATCATTTATCTCGGCGGGATGATTCCGGGATTCACTGAACTCTCGTGGCATCTTCGCAGTCGCCTCGAAGTCGAGACGACACTGAGAATTTCAGGGATCAGGACAACTGCTTTTCGCGCGGGACTTGTGATCGGACCT
>JBJMLZ010000079.1:0-7663 GCA_045805035.1 Bacteriovoracaceae bacterium | reverse complement strand
TCCATACCGCATGATTGACCAGATCGGCCTCTATGATGAGATGGCGATCAAGTACGGTTACAGCGGAGAAGCACCTAAGCACCTCAACTGGTTCTGTACAGACGAAAACCAGGCAACAAGTGCGAAGAACATCGGGCTTGCTTCACCTGAATGTACGAAGTCCGATGCGACAAGCGATCCATTCTCATTCTGGGAAGGCCGCGTGAAGAGAGCGCTAGATCTTGTGATCGATATGAAATCGCCTTCAGCACCGGTATGGAAAACAGAAGAAGTGAAAGCGCAGATTAACGAGTTCTCTATGGCCTTCGCCAACTACGCTGCCGCTGCCGACAAGACTGCTGACAGCTGGACCAACTTCTTCGGCAAGGCCGATCGTCCGGAAGATAAGGCGAAAGTGAAGCCGTATGTTCTCGCTAAGATCAAGGCGCTCATCTGTGATCCGCATCTTGCTGAAGTGATCAAGGCGAAAGAATCCCAGGAAGCGATTGACCTCGCTCAGAAAAACCTGGATGACCTGAGAAGTGCTGTGACCGCCACCAGTGTTGTCCTCGGTGTGTTCTCAGATGCTGACTTGAAATGTAACTAGGATAAAAAAAAAGGCCCGCGCAAGCGGGCCTTTTTTGTTTAGCGAAGAATCGGAACGAGCTCGGCGATGCCGATGACTCCAAAGGGGGCCTGGAAATTTCCCTTGGTGAAGAACTTATTCACCTTCTCATCTTTCATCGTGCGGATTTCCCAGTCATCAGTGCCTTTCAACATTTTCACGGAAAGAGTCTTCCATGAATTTGTGATGCCGCTATAAAGGTAGCGCATTTTTACGACACCGCCGTTCGCTACGGTGAACGGTTTGTCAGTTTCAAGTCTCAGGACATTGCGGCCATTACGCTGAAGAAGATAAACGCCTTCATCGATTACTGTTTGAACCGGAAAAACGCTATCAATGCTCACGCGGCCTTCTTTCGTTACAGTTTGATAACGAACGGAATCGAGATCACCAGCTTCAGTCACTTCCACGAGAAAATAGGAAGTATCAGTGTCAACGTTACCGGTAATGGTCGCCAGTTTCACTTCACGGGCAAAAAGGGCGGTAGAAAAACATAGAGCAAGTGTCAGAATAATTGTTTTCACGCGAATGTCCTCCGATCAGAAAACTATGCCAAGCCCATCTCAGATCATAAAGATGCAGTAAGTCAGGAAGCCCCGCCAATCTTTCTTCAGACAATCTTTTATCAACAAATTGGGACTACGGACGGAAGCTTTTAGCGGGAGGAAATATGAAAGTTCTTCTGATTATTCCCGCTCTTTTTTTTCTTATGGCCTATACCCATCCTTTCGCTGAACAAGGCTCAGTCGACAATGATTCGCAGGCGCTTCAGGAACGAGTGAGAAAGGCCGAGGAAAATCGCATTCAGGAAGAGGAAGCGAAAGAGGCAGTCGAAAAACAGCAACAGAAGCAGGAAGAAATTGACCGCTCTCTTCAACCTGAATACCTCTTGCAGGATAAAAAAGAGGGTTCCGTCGAATAGCATGCTCCCTTAGAATGGGGACATGCAACTCTCCTTCAATGCCATGGGCCCCAAGCGGGTTCTCATGATCTGTCTCGGAAACATTTGTCGCTCGCCACTTGCGGAAGGCATGCTTGCTTATCAGGCTCGTGAGCGCGGGATCGAACTTATCGTGGATTCAGCGGGAACGAGCGGCCTCACCGGAAACAAACCTGATACGCGTTCATGTGAAGTGGCGAGGGTGAATGGCATTCTTCTGCAGCATTCTGCGAGAAGACTCACGCGCGGAGATTTTAAAAAATTTGATCATCTTCTGGTGATGGATAAAAGTAATTTAGAAAACACTTTGGCACTAGCAGTGAGTGATGAAGAACGCGCGAAAGTAAAACTCATCACCGACTACGATCCCCGTCCCCTGAAACCTCAGATTGTGCGCGACCCTTATTATGGCGACCTCAAGGATTTCCACGATGTTTATGAACAACTCGTTCATTGCATCAGCGGTTGGCTCGATCATCACTATAA
The DNA here is from genome assembly GCA_045805035.1 of Bacteriovoracaceae bacterium. Lineage (GTDB taxonomy): Bacteria > Bdellovibrionota > Bacteriovoracia > Bacteriovoracales > Bacteriovoracaceae > Peredibacter. The sequence goes on along the minus strand of JBJMLZ010000079.1, from coordinate 5,633 downwards.
ACCGTGAAAGTTTTACCTGGCCCGGTTTCCAATGGGTTCCGAACCCCGGTATCTGGGGTCCATGGAAATTATCTTCACCAAAATCTCGCAGCCTCGCTGGGTCCTTAAAATTGCCGCCTGGATGGTCTTTATGATCCTCATCCATGCCAAGTTTGTGTCTCCATTCATGGGAACGAGAGGGATTTACCACCACTAGGAGTTTCTATGGAATTCAAGAAGGCGATTTGCCGTCTTTGGGGCCATGAATTTGTCGCGGTTCCTTCTTCTTTTTCCTCGCAAAATGAGGGCCTTGATTACTTATGCCGCCGATGCGGACATGAGAAGTTTTCTCCCAGCGGAACGTGGGAAAAAATCAATGCCGCTCCTGAGAGGAATGTTGATATTTCCTTCGTCCAGAAACGCTCTGAAATCTCACGCGAATTCCGTTAAAAAATTTCACGGTCCGAAACTTAAGGTTTCGGACTCTGTTTCTTTTGTTAAGTACCTCCCATGAAAAAAATGATCTTATTGCTGTCTCTGGCAGTGGCGTCGACTGCGCATGCCGAAACCATTCCTGGCCAGGCCATGCTGGATTATTTCTCCGCGACCTGCCCTTCGGAAGGTGAATGGACTCAAGCTGCCTTGAATGATTCACGAAATCTCATCGGCGTAATCGAAGCGATCAAAGACGACAACGATTGTAAAACCATGGCGGGTGCCTTCGCGCAGCTGAATAATATCGAAGCGCAGATGACCCAACTGGCGGAAATGTCCGAAGCAAAAAAACAAGTCGCGACTTATGACTCCCAGGAAAGAGAACTTCTCGCACAGATCTCTCGGTCCACCAACCAGACCGATATCGATGCGATGACCGCGAGCCTTCGCACCATTCAGGTGGGACGCGCTGGGCTCGTTGGACGTGCGAATGCTCAGGACCTGACCGGCCCGGATGCTGCTTTGACTTTATCGCGTGCCGCTCAGAACGCGGATGCGGCCTTCGCGCAGATCGCATCGAATACAAAATGCCAGGAAAAAGCTCCACGCCTTCTCACTGCGGCCACCGGACTCATCTCTTCCATCGGTGGAGCGATCACTGCCGTGAACCCGGCACTCGGACTCGGTCTTCAGGCGGGTTCGGCGTTCATGGGAACTGCGATCGATACGTTCCGGGATATGCATTACAATTCACAGATCAGTCGGGTCGCAGAAGGAACAACTGCGTATCAGGGTTATAAGTGTGCGCTTGAGACGATGACCAATCGCTGGTGCGATATGGTGGATGCTGATGTCTTCATCAAGTTCAAGACTGAGCTTCGTCATTCTCAGTTGAGCGATACCATTGCTTCTTCCCTTCGCTTGAACGACATCGAAATTCCGGTGGTGATGGACTGGCTCATGAAAGTGAGAAGTAGTGCTCCTCCGCAGAACACTTCAATGAGTGACATGCAGAACCGCGTGATCGATCGCCGGGCGACCATTGATAGAACTGAACGTGCAGGGATTGGCCGCATGAACCAGTCCGAACAAGGCGAGTTTCCGGAATATCAGGAAGACAATAAAGAACGCTGGAAAGCGGTCAAAGCGATCGTGAAAGACATTTATCCAAAGATCCAGCGGGACATGTACGGCATGGAACTTCCCAGTCCATTCTTTGAAATCTTTCCGGCCGGATATATTCCTTATTACCTCATTGGAATTGACCTTGCTCATGCTCCTCAGGAGTTTGGTTCGTTCAAAAGTCTGGATACCTGGTGGACAGGGCCCGAGGTTATCAATCCGACTCTCAATGATGTGAGAAAAAACTTTGAAGAACTCATTCGCCTCACGCGCGCAAAAGTGGATAATGAATACGCGCAGAACGAGCGTCCGGATCCGGCACTCACATTGAACCTCGCCTACGATCTTCCGGGCAGAGAAGAAAAAGTGAAACCGATCACGGCACTGGGAAATATCATCGTCTTCATGGAAACCTATCCGCCGAAGGATGAGTCGTTCCAGAAGATTTACGATTCGACGATTGAAAAGCTTCGCACGATTTATCTCAACACCGAGAACTCAGTCAGAATGGGCCGGGTGACTCCGCAGGAAGCTGCCAACGAAATCGTCCGCACTGCTGATCTCACTTTCGGTACGATTGTGCTTCAGGCGCGGCTTGAACTCATTGTCAGAATTTCTGTGCTTGAAATTATCAGTAACGCTACTCCGGCGGAGCAGGCGCTGGCGGCAGAACTCATGGCCGCGGATCGCTTCATGGAGACGCTGAAAAAATACGGCGGAAAAACCGATACGGGTGCTCTCTCCGATGAAATTGCCGACGCGATGTCGATCACGAGAAACAATCTCAATAGTTTTGTGCAGGTTTTCGGAAAGCTTCTCACCAAGCAACTGAAGCGCCTGAAGGATGAAGAGGCCGCGAGTCTTCCTACTTCTGCCCGCCTCAGTCAGAATCGACGGAACATTTTGTGTCACCTCATTCTCGGTGCAGAGAAGGCCGAGAAATACGTGGACGTGAGACTGTGTGAAGGATTGAAGCTCGGGCCACTTGTGAAAGGTGCGCCGGAAACTTCACCACTCACTTTGAATTCATTCAAAGAAGATCTGAGTGTCCGCGGCTGTACTCTTCAGAATTATAATCGCGCAAGAAAGATCTACACTCAGTGGATCTCAACCGACAAAGTGCCGGCCATCGGTACTGACTTGTAACAGGCGCGCGGCTTCCGCGCGCTTTGGACTTCTTTCTATTCCAATGGCATTTAACCCTAAGTGATTGGCAGCTGCGAGCATACTGCCCTGACCGCAGAATGGATTCACGATCGTAGTATTCTTCGTCTGATCCTTCACAAATTTTGCGATCATGAGAGAGACATCGAGTCCCATGCCTCTTTCCCAGGTTTTTTCTCCGGTATCCGGGAGAACATCCGCGGACCATTTGTTGAGATTGGGAACGACGGACTTTGAGAAAGCGACCACGTGTGAGTAAGCAGGTCTTCCCATTGTGATCGTGCCAACGGGATATCGGCAGACAATTTTATGAAAGAGCATCGGATGCCCAAGTTCTTCGGCGGCCTTTTGAACAAGAAAGGCCTTATCCACCCAGTGCCCTTCCACTTTGATGTCACTTTGAAAGAAAAAGCTGACACCTTCATCAGGGGTTTTAGAAAGGATAAGCCTCGCCGTATCCATGAACCATTTCTTCCAGTCATCGAGTGAAACACCCGGGAACTCGGAAATATCCGGGAGCGACCCGACTAGTGAACAATCCGTCAAAGTGTTTTGAGACCGCAGCCATTCGATAGCATCGGCAGTATGAACAGTCCTTTCCATAGTGATGAGTTTTACATAAGATTTTCCCATGTGCCAGCTTCTCGGAATGAACTGTAACGTTCCCACCGACATTTGCTTTTCCTTTACTGGTTTCCGCGCGCGTGGAGGCCTCACTGATCATCACACTGATGGCTGGGGAATATCTTTTTTTGAAGGTAATGGTGTACGACAGTTTCTCGATCCGAATCCTTCAGCGCATTCGCCGATGGCCGACTTTATCCGTACGTATCCGATCAAATCCAAAAACGTGATCGCTCACATCCGCAAGGCCACTCAAGGCGAGACAAAACTTGAGAACACTCATCCGTTCGTGCGCGAGCTGTGGGGAAAGTACTGGTCGTTCGCTCACAATGGCGACCTGAAGAATTTTGACCCAAAACTTTCGGGGCGCTTTCTTCCGGTAGGTAACACTGACTCGGAGAAGGCATTCTGCTACATTCTGGAACAACTTCAAAAATCATTCGGCGATAAATGCCCCACTCTGGATGAGCTCGGGGAAAAGCTCCACTCACTCACGCTCGAACTCGCAAAATTCGGCATCTTCAATTTCCTTCTTTCCAATGGGGAGTTCATGCTCGCTCATTGCTCGACGAAGCTCGCGCACATTGTGAGGAAGGCGCCCTTCACGACGGCGCAGCTGAAAGATGAAGACGTCAAAGTGGATTTCTCCTCACTCACGACAGAGAATGATCGAGTGGCGGTGATTGCGACAGTTCCTCTCACCGATAATGAGAACTGGATGAAGCACGCTCCGGGTACACTTTTGATGTTCGTCGACGGACAGATGAAACATTCCTACAAAACAATTCCCGGACCAATCGAGTCCTGTGAAGTGAAACAATCTTAAAAAATTGTGGAACCATATTCACGGAATTCGTTACCCATCTTTTAAAACAAAATTGCTTTCCCCTATCGTCTTCCTAGTGGCCGAGATCACTGGGAGAACCATCTAACTCCGTCGAGTTTAAAGTTCCCACAAAAAACAAAAATCGGTTAAAAGGAATGTATGGCGAAAATCTTAATCGTTGAAGACGATCCTCAGATTGCGAAGGTTCTGAAAATGAACCTGAAGCTCTCCGGTCATGAAACTGAAAGTGTCACGACTGTGAATGATGCCTGGGAAACTCTTCGCAAAGATCACTTTGATCTCATGTGCCTCGATATCGGACTGCCTGATGGATCCGGAATCGATTTGTGCGAAAAAGTGAGAAGTAACGGTGACGAGATCCCGATTCTCTTTATGAGTGCGCGTACGGATGAAGCAACCGTCGTAAAAGGCATTACCACCGGTGGCGATGATTACATCAGAAAGCCCTTCGGTATGGAAGAACTCAAAGCGCGCATGAATAAAGTCATGAAGCGCTTCACGCCCCCATCAGGTGTAATCACTTTCGGTGCTCTCACGATTGATCCGGTAAAACGCCTCGTCATGATCGCGGGCGAAATCGTGAACATGGGAAGGAAGGAAATGGACATCCTCATGATCCTCGCTCGTCGCGCGGGTGACATTGTCACAAGAGATACCATTCTCACCGCTCTTTATGATGGCGCGGACATGTATGACCGCACGGTCGACTCGCACATGAGTCACCTCCGGAGAAAGCTTCGTGATGTGGCCGGCGAAAATCTCAAGATCAATTCAGTGTACGGACTTGGCTATCGCCTGGAGTGGAAAGGAGAAGCGTGAGACGGCTTGTTTATCTCAAGCTCTTTGTTATCAGTCTTCTCGGGGCCCTCATCCTGAGCTTTGTCTCTCTTATCTTCATGGTCCGCATCTCCGACATGGTGGTGGCGGACTATCGTTACGGTTACCTCCTGTATATCGCGCGCTCCATTGAAAGAAGTACGGTGTACAAGCCGGTCACGGAAGTGAACGTGAACAAGTACCCGGCACCGAGACCAATGCAGAACGAGGCGCTCTCGATCATCGAAGAAGGTTACAAGATGAACGAGAATGAACTCGATTCATCCCTCACCAGAAAGCTCGCCAAGAAATTCAAGATCAAGAATGAAGACGAACGCCAGAAGCCAAATCTCTGGCTCGTGAATGACCAGGGTGAGATTCTTTCCGCCAATAACCTTCAGGGCCTTCCGATCGAATGGGAAAAACTTCCGACGCCGAAGAAGATTCACGGAATCACTTCTAACCAGAACTGGTTCTTCGATCCAAAGACTTTCGTGATTCGCCTGGATACGGATCCGAAAACGTTTCTCATCTCTCACAATCAAAAAACACTTTTTCAGGGACCGTTCCTCTGGATTCAGGGAATGCACACCTTCACGACTGCGACTCTCGCGATGTTTATCGCGCTCTCGATTCTTTTCTTCTA